>CADAPW010000009.1 GCA_902789915.1 uncultured Bacteroidia bacterium
GAACCATCAGCGGACGTATTACGACGCAAGGATGCGTCGGCTCCTAAGTCTCGTCAACTCGCTCCTCTAAAAAAAAGTTGATGCGTAAGCCCTGTCATTCATCGTCTTTCATCGTTATTCATCGCAAAAAATTGTATTTTTGCCGCAAAATAAAAAAATGAAGAAGGCTCTTTTAGCCATATTGATTACGCTAACGGCGTGCACTTTTCTTCATGCGCAAGGGGAGGGACAGAAGGCTTTGCTGAACAGAGCCTACGGGCACTCTGACGACCCTCCGTGTGGCGCAAACCATCCCATACACACCGCAGGAGATTGACTCCTTTTTCGTCGAACAGGTTCATCAGAACAAACCCAAAGACCAGTGGGAGCAGGAATTGGCAAAACTTCATGACGATGAATGGTACTTTCCCAGATATGATGGAATTGGGGCACATCCACGTTATTTGATTGTTCCCACAACCTTGGTTGACTCCGCTTTGGACTTCCGTCCTTTCGTCTGTTTTGGCGACAAGCAGGTGTTGTATCTGACAAAAGGATATCGGGACATGTTGGGGGAATTTGTCGGTGAGCGAACAACAATCGACTATAGAGAGGAGGCTATACTGGAGTATTCAAGAAAGTCGAATACACCTACTAAACGGGCCTATTTCCTCAGCGCGATGCTTCCAGTGGAAGGATATTACAGTGGCCGTTATTGGCGTTTTACGACAGGCCCAAGTATCAACTACATTGTGCTGGACTCCCATTTACAACGCGCCGTGGTGTCTTACGCTTTGAAACACGCTTTCCTCCAAACAATTATGGAAAAACACGACGGAGAATGGGTCATTCTTACACATCAGTGCCTCGGTATCGAATAACACGAATTATATTATTCCATTGTTTTTAGAATTATTCCGCTGCATAAATATACTTTTTGCCGATACCGGCAACGATTGGTTTCGGGTTTCATGTGATTCCGAACTACAAAACTTGAAACCTGAAACCTAAACCTCTGCAATCTCTATCATCCCGTCGATTTTCTTAGTGGAAATGTTGCCAGTTTTGGCGAAATCCGCCCATATTCGGCGAAGAGGTTTGCCCTGCTCAAGGAATTCGCGTTCGAGAAGCCCTTGCGCCATCAGTGTGCCTTCCAGGCCCTTACCGCCAAACAGGAGCGCAAGCTCGGTGATATGACCGGCACCGATCACATGTTGGTTTTTGCGCCAGAAATAGGAATACAGATGGACTTTCCCGCCACATTTGGCATAAAGTTGCGCAAACTTCCGGGTGGGACCGGTGAAAATGGCCATGCTCTTTTTGCGCAGGACAAGCTCGATGATCCAGCGCGTCAGAACAAAGCGGTCGAGAGCGCTTGCCAACTTGTTTCCGCCGATATAGGATGCGGTTTCACGGGCGTTGGTTCCGATGAGGATCTCGTGTTTCGGGGCCACTTCGCGCAGCCGCTTCTCCTCGTCTTTTCGGGCTGGCAACGGATAAATCCCTACATGTGGCGCAAAAATGAGATACTTGGCCAGTCCGCGTTCCGTAACATGGCTCGTAATCGCTCGCTGCGCTTCCAAAAGCTGTTCTATCGGTGCGTCTAACGGCAGTTCGTTCAGCTCATCCAAGATATTGCGTTCCATCTCCTCGCGGTTCTCCAACGTGCCCATCGGGTCGCTTTGGATGATGGCACGACGATAGAGGTCGTCGGTGCCTTCGGAAAGCATGATGCAACGCACCAGATCCCCGCCGGCCGACTCCCCGAAGAGGGTGACGTTGGTCGGATCGCCCCCGAAAGCCTCAATGTTGGCATGTATCCACCGCAATCCTTCTATCGCATCCAAAAGGCCGTTGTTGGCAAAACCGCCTTCACGGTTCTTCACGAAACCCAAGAGCGAGAGACGGTAATTGATCCCCACCACGATCACCCCATTCTCCTTTACCAGCGCGGTACGGTCGTAAAAAACATTGTCGCAACCGCCATTGCGATAGGAACCACCGTAAAACCAGACCATTACGGGCAGACGACTCTCTGGATTCGCCTCCTCCGGAACGGTGATGGACAGATACTGGCATTGTTCCTCTTGCGGCAGGTTCTCATAGTGTATCCCTGTGAGAGTCAGCTCGATGGTGGAAGTGAGCTGCACGGGAAACGGCGAAGGGGCGCTGCAGTCGTGCTCTGCATCACCGTAGGAGTAGTGTATGGGGGCGCAATATCGCTCGGAAGTGGCATAGCGAATCCCAAGAAACTGCTGACAACCATTGTCCCAAAAGCCTTTGAATGTGCCGTCCTGCGAATGGACGGTCGGAATCGTGTGAGTTTGCATATCCATTTAATTTTTCACGCCCACTATTTCAAACCGCAGTGAGCTTTTTCAACCCGCAAAAGTACATAATTTATCGTAATGCTGTTTACATGGGGCATAATGGTGGAATTTTGAATGATGCGGCGAGGATACAATTTTTTTACGATGAAATTGATCGATGAAAATTAATCGATGAAAATTAATCGATGAAAATTAATCGATGAATAATATTCGATGAAAAATATTCGATGAAAAATATCGATGAAAAATATCGATGAAAAAACGATGAAAGGAATACGGTACAATATACCATTCATCGTCTTTCATCGGCTTTCATCGCCTTTCATCGTTATTCATCGCAAAAAAATGTATTTTTGCCGCCAATAAAGACACCTACCCAAAATGCAGAAAAAGAGACAATACCGCTTTTCGTCGGGCGAGACGATTGAGGCCGATGTGGAGGATTTGAAGCGCCTGCTGCGCGAAAACCAGGAATATTTGGACAACTATCTGGACCTGTACAGCTCGCTGGAGGACGACGAATATGTGGCCCGGGGCAACGGCTTCTGCGACCGCAAGTTCAGCGACGACTTCATCGAAGGACAGATTGAGAAATACCGTGCAAGGGTGGGAGAGATTGAAAGCTGGCTGGCGGAAAAGTAGGAGATTCCGTCAGTTCCTATCGTCACTGGCGGAATGGTGCGTTGTAAGAGCATGAATAGAGAGAGTCGCTACAGTCCTTCATCATCACACGAGAACTCCTCAACTGCCTCCCAGTACTCCTCCTCGGCCTTTATCCCTTCGCGCTCCTTCGCGGCGGTGACGGCCTCCTCCAAACGGTCCAGCACCTCGTCCTGCTCGTCAGATGGGAGTCCCGGAGCGAAATTATATTGATAACCAGGTGAATAGATAATATACAGGGTTTCTTTGGCGAAAGATCCGAATCGAAACATTCTATTGAATTTCTTCCACTTCGACTCAACATAATAATCCATCACATTGATTTCACACAACTTCACTTTCCAATTCCGACGGAATATTCTGTTTTTGCGATGAATACGCAGATACTCATCGTCAATGGTCGCAATTTCCTCTCCGAAAATCTGCCAAAGGGTCTGTTCCAAACTCATCAAAATAATCGGTGACCACATTAGATACCCTGCTATCAAATAGGTTATGTCCTGGTCATGTATGGCTAAAGCAAGAGGACATCCGAGCGCAAAAAGCAATATTATCACCCACGGAAAACCACCTCCGACATCCGGATGACACCGATAAAGCTCAATCTCATTATTTTCCAATTCATTATTCATAACAAATACATTTTCTACCGAGCTCTTGCCCCTGTCGGAACTGCACAAAGAAATAATTAAATATGTTGGTGGCTTTTTCGTTCCAACTGCTAACTACTAACTGCTAACTGCTAACTTCGGACGTCCATCGCATCCCTTAACGCATTGCCTATCAGCATAAACGAAAGCACCAACAGCATGATGGCCACGCCGGGGATGATGGCGAGGTAGGCGTTGTTGAGCACGAGGCAGGCGTAGTTCTCCTTCATCATCATGCCCCAAGATGGGGTGGGGGGCTGCACACCGAGTCCGAGGAAGCTCAAGCCCGCCTCCATCAGGATGGCCGACGAGAAATTGGAAGCCGCAATCACGATGAGTGTTCCGGTAATATTGGGTAGGATGTGTTTGATGATGATACGGAAGTTGCTGTATCCCAGTGCTCTGGCGGACTCCACAAAGTCCTGCTCGCGCAGACTCAGGAACTGTCCGCGGACCACACGGGCGATATCCACCCACATGGTTAAACCGATGGCGATGAATATTTTCCAGAACCCTTTGCCGAGGGCGAAGCTGATGGCAATGACGAGGAGTAGGGTGGGGATGGACCACACCACATTGATGAGGAAGGTGAGCACATCATCAACCTTGCCGCGGTAGTAACCGGCGGTGGCGCCCACCAAGGTGCCGATAAACAGGGCGATGAAGATGGAGAGGAAGCCGACGGAGAGGCTCACGCGCGCGCCGATCATCAGCTGGCTGAGCACATCGCGACCGTATCGGTCGGTACCGAGCAGGAACCGCTGTTTTTTCACCATGCGCGGCGAGAGGTTGGCTTTTGCATAAGTCTCATTGTATTCCTGCTGGAACAGTTTCACCGTCACCGAATCTCCAGCAACGGTGTAAGTGTCTATCGGAACGGTTTTGTATTCAGCGGGTTGTCCGAACAGCATCTTCTTAAGAAAATTGACATGCGGAACCGTCTGTTCGGGTTTGAGCTCCAGCATCTGCACAGTGAATCCGGGCTTCTGCAAGGCGATTTCGAGTTGTTGGTGATTACAGAAGGGGGTGGAGTCGGGGGTGATGAGATAGCCGAGGAGGGCGATGATGATGACCAGTCCGATGTAGGCAAGGGACACGATAGCCTGGCGTTCCTTCTTGAAACGCTGCCAGGTGAGCGCCGACAGGGAGACGGCGCGTTCCTCGGATTTCTTGCGTGTGAACCACTGTTTCATTGCGGCGGCAAAAGTACAAAAAATAGTTTCACGTTTCAGGTTTCAGGTTTCAAGACCCAGGGCGACCGCACCAAAATCCCACTGTGACATAGACTTGAGGCTTTAGGCTTTAGGCTTTAGGCTTTAGACTTAGGACGACAACTTTGGATGTTGGGGCGAGGCGGCGCGTAGGGGGCGGTGCTTCCGAGCGTCGCGGAGCCCAAAGCGAACAGGCGTTTCCAAGCGTCGCGGAAAACGGAAAATCCGCGTGTGCCTCATAGCGGCACTTTCTCCTTCACGGGGACGGTCACGACGCGTCGGTTGTTGTCGGCGCGGAGGGCGATGGTCTCGGGCCATTCGCCGGCGAGGAACACCTCGGCGAAACCGTCCATCGAGGCGATGCAGATTTTGTCGGGATGTTCGGCGGCGTAGTGGCAGATGGCATCCTCGATGTTGGTGATGGTCACCAGTTCGCCCGCCGTCATGCTGTCGGCCAGGGCGTCGAGGGCTTCGCGCAGGGCCGAGTTGTTCCGTTTGAAATAGCCGTTGCTCGGGCTGCCGGAGCCTTCGTGGGCGAAGGTTTGCCGGAGGGTGGGCAGATGATGGCGCAGGTGCATCTGGATCATTTTGAAGAGGGCCTGGCGTTTCCTGGCGGCCGGCGACTTATAGACCTTTGCCGGCATCGTGGGGGTGGAACGGACGTAGGAGGTGCCGTTTTTGCATTTCACGTAGGTAAGTCCGCCGACGGTGCCATAGATCGTCTGGTCGGGTCCTGTTTGTTTGATTCTTGCCATTACTGTCTGGTTTTAAGTTAAATAACGGTTGGTCCGACGGAGACGTAGCCTCCGTCGTTCCTGTCCGCAAAGATACACAAATCCCATGACACCGTCGTCCCAGCCAGGCATCTGGCAAGTATTTGGCAAGTATCTGGCAAGTAGATGCCATACTGATGCCATAGTGCAGCCATACTCTCAAGTATGGCAAGAGTATGGCAAGAGTATGGCAAGAGTATGGCAAGAGTATGGCAACACTATGGGATCGGTATGCGAGTAGTATGCGAGATATATGGGAGATATATGGCAACAGACGTTTTGCATGGAGGTGGCAAAAAAGTCCAGTGTTGTCGTCGCGCCCACATGGGGCGCGACTCCTTGCGAAAAGCCGTGGCCAACTACCTCAGGGTTTCAATCCACGCGCCCACATGGGGCGCGACACTTCTGCACCAAGGCTTTCTCATATTCGTATTTCAATTCCTTATGGTTCGATTAAAAGGCGGATGGGGGTATAATGGGCATAAACGTCCCATCCTATTTCAATTCCTTATGGTTCGATTAAAAGGGGTTCATCAGGAAGCATTCCACGAGTTTTTGTTTATTTCAATTCCTTATGGTTCGATTAAAAGTTACGTGGCGGAACTCCAAGCTTGCGTGAAAGAGAATTTCAATTCCTTATGGTTCGATTAAAAGATTTTAGTTCTATTTGTTTGATACTGCATTTCGAGATTTCAATTCCTTATGGTTCGATTAAAAGTTCATTGTTTTCAATGCAAAAGCAAAAGTATCAATTATTTCAATTCCTTATGGTTCGATTAAAAGCAGACGTTATACGAAGCGGCAGACGGAGGGGGTCCGATTTCAATTCCTTATGGTTCGATTAAAAGTCAACCGGCTCCGAATAGAGCGTGGAGTACCGCGATTTCAATTCCTTATGGTTCGATTAAAAGATTGAGCGGAAATCAAAGGTGGTGCAAATCTCCGGAAATTTCAATTCCTTATGGTTCGATTAAAAGTTCGTCAAATTCCAGTTGGATGTCGCGGCTGATGTATTTCAATTCCTTATGGTTCGATTAAAAGCCGCTCCAAGGATATTCTGCATCCTGAAAACCTTCATTTCAATTCCTTATGGTTCGATTAAAAGTTCTACGTCCGCTAATACTGAAAACAGCGGTATCACATTTCAATTCCTTATGGTTCGATTAAAAGTTGATTATTTCACATCTTGCCGCTCCAATGCTCAACTATTTCAATTCCTTATGGTTCGATTAAAAGTGTTTTTTCATCGTCTTGGAACGCTGCAAAAAACTGATTTCAATTCCTTATGGTTCGATTAAAAGTCTGCTAATACGCCGTCTTTTCGTTCTGTATATACCATATTTCAATTCCTTATGGTTCGATTAAAAGTTGCTGCCGGAATCATACACAATAGCCTTGATGAATTTCAATTCCTTATGGTTTGATTAAAGGAGTGAGGGGGATCCCATACTACAAGTTTGTAGCTTATTTCAATTCCTTATGGTTCGATTAAAAGCGTAGTCGCTCTCGCCGCCGTTATCGTCTCTCTCGCGGATTTCAATTCCTTATGGTTCGATTAAAAGTTCAAACGTAATACCTAATTTTTTTCGATAATAACGATTTCAATTCCTTATGGTTCGATTAAAAGATAAGGCGATAATAGTATTCATACGTAATATTTTGGATTTCAATTCCTTATGGTTCGATTAAAAGATCTTGGTGAACTCCTTGTTGAGTTCCTGGACTTCCATTTCAATTCCTTATGGTTCGATTAAAAGTGTCTCGGATCCTGCGGTTTATCCAGCAGATGATGGATTTCAATTCCTTATGGTTCGATTAAAAGTCGTTTAATGCAAACCTGCTCTATAACAGTCACAAAATTTCAATTCCTTATGGTTCGATTAAAAGCCGAACTGTATCTGCTGCTTGTCGTCGTAGTATTATTTCAATTCCTTATGGTTCGATTAAAAGCTCTGCTGCATAAGGAGAAATACACTGACGAACAGCTATTTCAATTCCTTATGGTTCGATTAAAAGTCCATCACACCGTTCTAACCAAAATCAATGACTTAATTTCAATTCCTTATGGTTCGATTAAAAGACAATAGCCTTGATGACGGTCAGCAGAGTTCCGACATTTCAATTCCTTATGGTTCGATTAAAAGTCCGACCAATATTAAAGACGCTGAGAGTTTGACTGAATTTCAATTCCTTATGGTTCGATTAAAAGAGAAAAGGGAAATCTCATTCAACATCTTCTGTTGCATTTCAATTCCTTATGGTTCGATTAAAAGTCCTATTTCTTTGATGGGATCCGCAGAGCCAACTTCATTTCAATTCCTTATGGTTCGATTAAAAGAGTTTGCGGATGATATCGATATCAATGATCCTCGTGATTTCAATTCCTTATGGTTCGATTAAAAGCGGCGTGATAGATAATCTTTCGGATGCCTTTGAAGGATTTCAATTCCTTATGGTTCGATTAAAAGTTGATGCCGCACAGCGGTTTTAATTTCTCGATGAGATTTCAATTCCTTATGGTTCGATTAAAAGCGATTCCCGTTGAGTTGGTTTCTTCTGATTTAAAATTTCAATTCCTTATGGTTCGATTAAAAGCGAACAAATTATGTCCCGTGAGTATATGCTTAATGAATTTCAATTCCTTATGGTTCGATTAAAAGGGCAAGCGTTCTCTCGTTAATCGTTTGCTTAATACTTATTTCAATTCCTTATGGTTCGATTAAAAGAGAACTAGCGAACCAAAGGGCATTACAAAACTATATTTCAATTCCTTATGGTTCGATTAAAAGTGTATTGATGCTTTGTTCACTGCATCCTTAACATTATTTCAATTCCTTATGGTTCGATTAAAAGTCGGGGACTTGCGGAGATCCTTGCATACTCAATCCCATTTCAATTCCTTATGGTTCGATTAAAAGTTTTCCAAGTGTTTGCAAGTTCCTCATTATCGAGATTTCAATTCCTTATGGTTCGATTAAAAGTCGAACATTGTTTCCCACAAATAAGTATTATTCAATTTCAATTCCTTATGGTTCGATTAAAAGAGAAGAACCCGTAGAGGTTACTTCTTATCCCGTGGATTTCAATTCCTTATGGTTCGATTAAAAGTTCGTGATGAGAATCTTCAGCCGGAGATTTTTCTCATTTCAATTCCTTATGGTTCGATTAAAAGACAAGGGCACGAAAGCACCATTGAGATTTACGGAATTTCAATTCCTTATGGTTCGATTAAAAGAAAAGCGTCCCAGCGCTGGTACTTACGCGGCCAACCTATTTCAATTCCTTATGGTTCGATTAAAAGTTTTTGCGTAAACACTTTCTTAAATAATTAATATTAATTTCAATTCCTTATGGTTCGATTAAAAGCAACGCTTTTCCATTTCATTCTCAGTGAGATCAACATTTCAATTCCTTATGGTTCGATTAAAAGTTGAGATTTGCGAATTGAAACACATTCTTCACACTTAATTTCAATTCCTTATGGTTCGATTAAAAGTGAAGCTGTGCCAGGCAAAAGTGCGCGACATGACTAATTTCAATTCCTTATGGTTCGATTAAAAGGCTAACGCGCCAATGAAGGCAGAGGTGGCTTCCTTATTTCAATTCCTTATGGTTCGATTAAAAGTGTGGTGGTCCGTTTTGGAGTATTCGCAGATACTTGATTTCAATTCCTTATGGTTCGATTAAAAGGGAGTATTTCAGGACGTTGCGCGGCCTGCCGTCCCAAATTTCAATTCCTTATGGTTCGATTAAAAGTTTCACCGGTAAGGATGTCCGTGTCCGGATGACGTATTTCAATTCCTTATGGTTCGATTAAAAGTGCCACGCTCAACGGTACCGCCACTGGCGTTCCTGATTTCAATTCCTTATGGTTCGATTAAAAGATTGTATGAAATCACACACGAAGAAGCAATGAAACATTTCAATTCCTTATGGTTCGATTAAAAGTTCCGAGCTACTGAACCCGGTTACCTTATTAATTATTTCAATTCCTTATGGTTCGATTAAAAGGTCTATCAGCCACTGATTCGACGACCCTTTGACGCATTTCAATTCCTTATGGTTCGATTAAAAGATTTCCCGCTCCTTCTCAAGGTATTCGTTCTCCACATTTCAATTCCTTATGGTTCGATTAAAAGAAAGTGCAATTTCTTGGTTTGAGGACATCAACGATATTTCAATTCCTTATGGTTCGATTAAAAGCCGTGCTGGACTACGTGAACCGCAACGTAACACCGCATTTCAATTCCTTATGGTTCGATTAAAAGGAGAGCAAGCAAAGTATCGAAAGCCGCCTTAGTGGATTTCAATTCCTTATGGTTCGATTAAAAGACAACACAACTTGCACAAGAAACCCTCCGTGACCGATTTCAATTCCTTATGGTTCGATTAAAAGGGAGAAGGCCTCCACTTGGTCGAAACAGGTGTCCGGTATTACAATTCCTTATGGTTCGATTAAAAGGGCTATTTGGGCGTACATATCGTGTGGGATAAATAATTTCAATTCCTTATGGTTCGATTAAAAGACCCTGACCCTGCGTTGTGCCGTTCGCTCTACATGATTTCAATTCCTTATGGTTCGATTAAAAGGGTTGACACGCTGCTCGAATGCGGGCTTCTCAACGAATTTCAATTCCTTATGGTTCGATTAAAAGAAGTCCGGCATTGAGTTTCGCCGCGCTGTTGGCCACATTTCAATTCCTTATGGTTCGATTAAAAGATCACCGAGCTCGTCATAATATCCATACGTCTCAAATTTCAATTCCTTATGGTTCGATTAAAAGGATGGCGCAAATGGAAAAAGGAAACTTCCGAAGTCGATTTCAATTCCTTATGGTTCGATTAAAAGAATTTTCCTTATTGTCAAGCAGTTGCATCAACTCAATTTCAATTCCTTATGGTTCGATTAAAAGCCGAGAAACAACACCTCATTTGTTGTCAATTGATGTCATTTCAATTCCTTATGGTTCGATTAAAAGCCGCTCCGACCACGCACCAGCACAGCCTGTCCCGTTATTTCAATTCCTTATGGTTCGATTAAAAGTCCGGGCCGTGTCGCTTCCTCACCTTCATTACTTATTTCAATTCCTTATGGTTCGATTAAAAGAGACGATGCACCGCCGCGACCAGGAAACGGAAGCAGAATTTCAATTCCTTATGGTTCGATTAAAAGGATTACGTGGAAAGAGGCCGTTATGGAGGGTGTCATCAATTTCAATTCCTTATGGTTCGATTAAAAGTTTCGAGCTTCTTGATCTTTGCGTTGAGTTCCTCCATTTCAATTCCTTATGGTTCGATTAAAAGGCTGTTCTGGGACAGCACGCTGCCGATGCCTGCCATCATTTCAATTCCTTATGGTTCGATTAAAAGTCTCCGCCGCCTTCGCATAGTACTCGCTTGTGCCCTATTTCAATTCCTTATGGTTCGATTAAAAGATGACAGACTGCAACCGACCCGCACCGGCGATACATTTCAATTCCTTATGGTTCGATTAAAAGTGGCAGAGGGCGTTGGCAGTCTGCGACACATGGTATTTCAATTCCTTATGGTTCGATTAAAAGCTATCGCCAGCGGTGGCCGCGCCTCTATAGCCAGATTTCAATTCCTTATGGTTCGATTAAAAGGGTGGCCGCTTGTCCCGGTTTTGCATTATTCTCATATTTCAATTCCTTATGGTTCGATTAAAAGTTCACCTGAGCTTAATATGGAGCGTCTTCGTGCTGCATTTCAATTCCTTATGGTTCGATTAAAAGCCGTTGTCTTGACGCAAGTTACACGATTGATGTTCAGATTGATAACTGACGCCAATGGCACGGCAAAAGTACAAAAAAAACGTCGATGTGAAATCAAATAAAAATGATGGGGGTTCGACGACCCCAGAATTTGTTGATATTCAATATGTCAAGGAACGAGATTGCTGGGATTGCTGTTTCGAGGGCGTTTTTCTGCCGACAACGACAACCCTGTCACAGGAACACATCTGTGTTGGCACGCTCGTTACCGACCACTTCCTTTTGCATCCATTTGGTGGCTTCACTGCTGAATATGATCAGACTGTCCGTCTCCATATCCATGATTCTTTTGGCCTTGTATTTCAATTCAGTCAGCTTCACTTCCGTGATGTCCCCCTCGAAAACAGAATTCTGTATCCAATTCAGATACTGACGACACAGTTTTAGCATCTTGCCAACACGCTTTTCCCCTATATCGTAAACAAGTATGACGTACATGCTACCACCACATTTTTAAAGGTTTGTACTCTTCTATGTCCAACAAATGCTTGCACAACTTGTAACATTCCAGCTTGATAAGATGCTTATAGCTCACTTTCCGGCCCAACTTCCGATGCTGGATCGTCTCGTTCAGCTTATCTTCAAAATTTCGGACAAATATCTTCCGGCCCTCATTGTTCAACAGACAGCTGTTTAATTTCCGGTCAAAATGCCGTTCCTGTATCTCTTTTTTGTTCAGCACTTTGAATATTATTCGATCTACGATAATCGGTTTGAATATTTCGGAAATGTCGAGACAAAGCGAGTAACGCCTGTCGCCCGGCGTGTGAAGATAACTGATGGTCGGGTTCAGCTGGGTTTGATGAATGGCACGGAGACATTGGGAATAGCACATCATATTGCCGAAAGAGATCAACGCATTAACCTCGTTCTTAGGAGGCCGTTTGCTCCGTCCTTCCATCTGGAAGTCATTCAGAATCAAGTCAAAGGCATCATAATAAGTCATACGGATGTTGCCTTCAATCCCCATCAACTCATCAACAGCGGTGGAGGAAGGGATTGCCTGCGACAGTTCTTCGATTTTCTCGATGAACGGTTGCAACTCCTTGCCGCGACGGTCATAGTAATTAAGGTTCTTGAGCATATTTGCCGCCGCCCCTTCTATGAATTTTTGGGCAATGGCCACTCGCTTTTTCTTGTTTTGATAAGCGGAGGTCTGCGCCAGCAGCATACGACCAGAAAGCAGACCGTCACGCGGCATGAACGATCCAGTATAGTTCTCGTAATAGTCAAAGAAATGAACGGCTATATCCTTTTGTCCAAGGAAGTTATACAAGGTACTGTTGGCACGCAGCGATCCGAAGACATACAGATCGGAAACGTCTTCCACAGGCAAGTAACGAGGCTGGCCAGGGGTAGTCAATTCGCCATTGCCATCTTCTTCAAAGGGCGTGAATTTCAGGGTGTTGTCTTTGCGTTCCAACGTGCCTGGATTAAACAGATAATAGGTCTTTTTCATTTCTCGTCCTCCTCTCCTGAATAACAAAAATCAAAATAGCTGCAATTCCTGCAGATTCCTTTCTTTTCAAGGGGCGGGCAAACCTCCGCGTTTATGATTTCCTCAATTTTATATTCCATTTCGCGGATCATTTCCCTATCAACATCGCTCAATAGTATCTCGCTGGTTTTCCGTAACTTGGGGTATTCCAATATTCCTGAGACATTCTCGATGCCATTGCGCTCAAACACATAAAGATAATACTTCAGCTGCCACTCGTGGGCCGTTTCCACTTTGTCGGACTTCTTGATTTCGTGGATCACCTTCCGTTTGGCATCGTAATAGTCCACTTTGATGCCGTCGATCTCAATCTCCTCATATCGTTCCGACCGTTGCGGGTAGCTTTCCTCGTGGATCAGTTTGCCCGCAAACACCAAATCGGAAGTATGCTCCATGTTGATGCCGTTGGCGAAAAGCCAAAGCTTCCGTTGGCAAATCTGATAGTAGTTGAAATGGGTGCCAGTGATTTGCATAGGGTTAGTGATTTTTTGTCTTCTTAACAATCTCTTCCAGCATCTTTATGTCCTCTTGGTCTGCTTTCACAGCGTCCAATTGCTTTCTTCGCGTATCAAATCGTTCATAAGTTTCAAAAACAATTTTCTCCATTTCAGCATTTGAAACAGTACCTTTACCTTGAAGAACATCTTTTCCGTGGTAGGTTAACAGCCCGTTGACATTGTTACGCCAAAAGTCCAGAGTGAGGTCTTTGCGCTCTTTCACTCTCAACTCCGCGGATTCAAGGAATAGCATTGTCAATCTGTTGAGTATGTCAATCTCATTTTCTTTCAGATAATTCTTTGCGATAAGGATATCCTGTTTTCTTACGATGGAACCTTTCCAGGAGGTCAGTCCCATATTGGGGCTTTCAGCGTCGGCACGAGAGGTGATGATTTCAGCGGCTGTCTGGTGTGTGACGGCATATAGGAGTTTGTTTTGTGTCTCTGCAAAAAACATTTGAGTAGCCTTTTC
Organism: uncultured Bacteroidia bacterium; assembly: GCA_902789915.1. Lineage (GTDB taxonomy): Bacteria > Bacteroidota > Bacteroidia > Bacteroidales > F082 > Limimorpha. The sequence goes on from CADAPW010000009.1 coordinate 13,863, forward strand.
ATGCACTTCATAATCACTGCTTAACGCAAACAAATCTCTTAATTTTTGATAGAATCGTTTTTCGGAAGCCCTAATATCACGGATTCTTTCAAGGAGTTCATCGAAATAGTCGGGTTGGCCATTCGGATTTTTCAGGCGTTCATCGTCCATGGTGAATCCCTTGACCAGATATTCAGAAAGGTGCCTTGTGGCCCATTGGCGGAACTGGGTGCCGCGTTTGCCTTTCACGCGGTAACCGACGGCCAAGATCATTTCCAAGGCATAGAATACAACATGATATTGTTTCCCGTCAGCGGCAGTTGTCAAAAAATCTTTGACAACTGAATCCTTATGTAATTCACTATCTTTCAATATATTGGATATATGATAGCTAATGGTTTGTTTGGAGGTGGCAAAAAGTTCAGCCATCTGCAATTGGTTGAGCCAGATTTTCCCGTCTTTGGCATACAAGGCCACGGCGGCCTTGCCATCGAGGGTGTTGTAGATGATAATGTTGCTTTCGGAGGTGGGCATAATGGACATTATTTAATTATAAAAAATTATCGTTCTCATCATCATTAAAGTCAATGCCAAGTTCATAATTATAAAAACCAGTTCGAATAACTTTGATTCTTTCAAGGTCTCCTTTGACAAATATATCTAATGTGTCTATGCGATGTTTTTTTTCGCCTTGTTTTACTATATAAAGAGGTAATTCAATAGAGTAAGTGATTTTCCACGCTTGAAATGATAATTTGTCCCAATACTTTTGTGGTGGCGGTGAAACAAAAACTGTTTCTGAAGCATCAATGTTACGACTTCTCCAGAAGATAGTTTCTTCATCATCAGACTCTATTTTTTGTTGAGGATTGATTAACCAGTTATAAATGAAATGCTCCTTAAGTAATTTGGCATTTGTAATTGCAGATTCAGAGAAATTGAAATCTTTGGCATAAACACTGTTGATAAAGTCCACCAACTTTTGCGCAGAGTAACCTTGTGTTTGTAGTAATTCAATTGTTTGGATTAAAGCATCGCAAGGCTCCCATTTTTTTCCCTTTAAGTCAAAAGAACCATAAGGTGCCGGGTATAAGACATCGTTTTTTTGAGGTATAATAATATGTAATTCTCCGATTTTGTTTTTATCAAAACGGCATAATCTTCCTGCACGTTGAGTAAGTCTGTCAATCGGACAAATATCAGAAATCATAAAATCTGCACTTATGTTAATGCTCATCTCGCCAATTTGGGTCAAGATGGCAATGCCGTTGGCACGATTCTCTTCCCAAGCCTTTTTTCCTAATGCGGCTATCAGTTCGTCTTCTTTTCTTTTTTTGTCTGGTTCAGTGAATCTCGAATGGTAAAGTATTGGGTTTATGTTAGGGCAATTTTGATTTTTAAACCAATTATAAATATTTGTCGCTTTATCAACGGTGTTCGCATAAACAATGGCATTCTTTTTTTCAATACACTGATAAAGAATGTCTTCAATGTTCTGTAAATCTTCGTATTTGTTGATGCTTTTCACTTGAAATCGCTCTCTTTCGTTATCGGAGTTGTCTTCGATGATTTCATCAATCTTGTATCCTGATTTTTGATACATTTTGACAGACGATTCTGGCAACGATGCACTCATAATCAATACTGGGACTTTGAATTCGTGAAGGATTTCCAACAGAACTAAAATGTTTGCTAAAGTAAAATCGTCATAAAAATCGGCTTCGTCGATAACAAGGCAAGAGTTTGCAAGGTTGAAGCCTATCAAATGGTGGTCTTCTCTAGTCAATGTCAAAGCGGTAAGCAAATGGTCTATGGTACAAACTGTTATTGGTGTCTCCAATAGTCTTGCAAATTCATGGACTTTGCTGGCATAGTCATAGTCCATGTTGCCTTCGTTAATCTCATTTTGGAGTTTTGAGAACCAAGCACTTGAATGGTATAATCCTGTATCGGAGAGACTTGCTGACACATTAATCGCTAAAGCATTGGAAGTAAACCTTGTGGGCATTGCAATAATCAAACGTGCAGCTCGATTATTATCTATTTGTTTTGATGCCCATAGCAAGGAAGCATCGGTTTTGCCTGCTCCAGTAGGTGCTCGAACAAGAAGCAAGTCCTTGTTCCAATAACTCTCTATTAGTTCTTGTACACCGCGTTTTTCAGCATAAGGAAATTTGTACTCGAAAGAGTTAATGTCAGGGACTTTTTTCCCTTCTTCTTTCGCGCTTGCCCTGTGGTCGGCCAATTGCAGTAGACCCCGAAGCCCTGCGTATTCGTAAAAACTCTTTGCGGATTCAGCAAGCGAGTCTTTTTCAATAATGCGGTTCGATTCTTTTCTGATTTCTTTCCAAAAAGATTCCACACCTTCATTAGACCATCTGTTTTCAAATGCAAAACCCAACTTTGAATGATGCGCTGCGATGGCGCATTGTAAAGCCAATGGCATGTTTTTATGGGCATTCAAGACAAGCGATTGGAATTCGTGTCGTATTCCCGCTTTCATGATATTTGCACCTATTGGATTTGCCTGGCATCCTTTTTCTTTTTGGTTAAGAAAAACTTTGTAATCTTTTTGGCAGGCCTCTTGCCATTTGCGTTGTTTTTTTCCGTCGTCGTGTAATCTACAGACTACTTCAAGTCGTTTCTGCAAATCTTTACAGACAATATCACGGTACTTTTGTGTCACAAATGGCACAATTGACAAAATCATATCAGCCTCCGATATTACATTGGAAACATGTTGCTCCAATGTAATACCGGTAGGTTTCGCCAATATGATATTGTTTTCCTGATGCATTAATTACTTAGCTTGTGTAAACGCTTGTGCAAATGTTTGGACGCTATTGTCGTCGCCAGCAGGATTAAATAAAAGATTGTCATTTAGAAACTCCAAGGCTTCTTTGTAGGCCTTTGCTACTGTTTTGTCAGTTTTGTCGTCACCGATAAAGTACTTCGCATTTCTTTCATCAAGTTCTGCAAGAATGTTGCTCCTTTCAGGTTCATCTGCCGTAAAATAGCGACAAGCTTTTCTGCTTAAAACGGTATCAAATACAATTATCACTTGTTGTGGCTCACCACAAACAGCATTTCTCGCTTGGTTTGCATAGTCGTTCATGTACCTTGTCGCTTCAAGATAAAGTTTTGCTCTACGTTTGCGTTCTGACTCCTTTACATGTTTAATGTATTTTGTGTCGATGTTGAATCCACCTTCATATTTGAATACTTTTGTGATGCTAAGTGTCGTAACATCCAAAAAGAAATTCATGTTCATCAAATCAGATTGACTGAACTCCTTGGTGGCTAAAGCCTGCTCTTTTGATTCTGATGAATTGTCGTTTTTTACCCTGACAAGAAGATCGTTTTTCACTTCGCTTTCTTTCATTGCTACCGCAGGTGTAACAGAAAGAGGAGCGGTTCTCCTGCCTGAATAATTCCCAGCCGATGGATGCATGAAACCGCCCATGTCGGCTCTCAAATCCTTTTCGATTTGATTTGTTGTGCCATCACCTGTTGAAACAAAAGTGTCTTCTTTGTCTGGATCATCCATATTCAGACGGTCAATTGCAGAAAACAATACATGACGTTGCATTTGCCCTGATACATAAACTCTGCCATCTGGACGTCTTTTGATTGAACCAGCGTTTCCCAGTAGTTTTTCTCCTCCATTTGCGATATGATTCTCGAATGGAGCCAATGATGAAACTAAAATTCCTTTGATTTCCATATTGTTATAGTTTAAATGTTGCTTAAATTTTCGTTTTTTAATTCAAATTCTCCCAACTCTTGTGAAACTTCCTTGGGCTGCGCCTCGCTTTCTTTTTTGTTTTTGATTCTTGAAAAAGCGATTAACAAGTTTTTCGCATTTTCAAGTTCCAACTCCCCGCTTGCTGTTTTTTCCATGAAAAGAGTAGCGGATTCTGGTGCATCAAGATTGGATAATCTTCCAGCGCGTGTGACGGCTTGTGCAATTAAAGCATCGCCGGATTTTGCTGAGAAGATTGAACTTTCAAGTTCCACCAACACTTTGGCTTTTGCTTTTCGGATTTCATCCCAGTTGTTATTTCCAACTTCGTTTTTTGCTGCAAAATATGCAGTTTGGTTTAGCCATCTTCCTAATGATTTTGCTGATGACACTACGTTAGGATCTATTTTTGCCATTTTCGTAAAATATGTGATTAATAATAATTCGATTTGAGTTGGATATTCACCTCTAAAAGATAAAAAACTACTGAAAAAAGAAGGGTTAAACAAAAGTAAAAACCGACTTGTGGTCAAATCAAATTTTTGGTATTCAGTACTTTTTGAAGTCCTTTTTTCGTTGTATAATTCAGAGTAATAAATGCTATCAACAATTGATTTCAGTTTTGACTTCTTTGCCAACTCCACAACATAATGGTTGTATGTATAAGTTGACGCATTACCGTATTGAATCATATAAAACGTAGCGTCTTTCAAACTATCCAATACACGTTGGGCGAGAGCGGAAAATTCACTTTCTTTTGCCATTTCTCCAATAGCTCCAAGCAAAGCGATACTACCCATTGAACTGCTTCGAGGAGGATTAGGAAAGTTGCCCTGAAATATTTTGGGCCGTTTAGGCTCGTAGTTCCCCTTGTTTTCTACGACATTACCAATCATCAAATCGTTTTCAAGTTGTTGAATACGCATCCGTTTAAACAACTTGATAAAGTCAATCATTTCCTCTAAAGGAATATCGGGAATAATACAGACATTTGAAAAACTAATTCTGTCTTGAAGGCATGGTTTTGTCATCGTTAATGTAGTGACTAAAGCTAGCCCTTGTTCATATACACTACATGCTGGTTTCCCTCGTCCAACATTCTTTTCTGAGAAAGAACAAAACTCTCCAACGATAGGCATTGACGACATTGTCAAACCCCCGCAAGAACAATTTAATTCTTTTGCATCTTTCAAGAAATCCTCAGCAGATTTGTATAATTTGGATGCTTGCATATCGGAAGATATGATATTGGAGGCAAGAAACTTGTAGTTTTTTGCATTGTTTTTTTCGCCAGCAAAACGATATTTAATCGTCTTTTTCTTTTCATAGTCTTCTACTGGTGTCACGCAAAATGCATTCAAGCCATTTCTGATTTCTTCAGTTATATGATTTAGAGATATTTCAGAAATGCTTCCTAAATGATTTTCGACCACAAGTAATGCCTGTGCATATCTAATGTATGGATGTATGTGCGTCATAGTGATTCAATTTTTATGTCAACCCAACCTTCATTATTGCCCAAATATCCAATGTTGTTAGCTTGAACATTTTGGGTCAGTAACAACAACAAATCCTCGTTCATCGACAATTTGAGTTTAAAGACACCATCTATGGAAATATATTCTCTTTTTGTAGGCGAACTATAGTAATATGGATAACTGCCAATATTCTTTTTAAACCAGCTGTCTTTTTCTTTCTCTTTGTCTGCTGATTTTAAATCGGTATTGTCAATCTCTATAAAAGCCTGATTTTTTTTGGCAATAATACGGTAATCGGCATTTCTGCATCCATTGATGTGCTTGTTAGAATCAGACCTTCTGAAACTTCTACTCCATAAGTCATCGTAGAAACAGACACTTTTGAATTGGTCAATTTCAATATCACCATCAATTTCAAAGTATTCCATAAGCAAAGGCTGGTATGTAGAACCAAAATATTTGTCTTTGAAATCAACTTTTTGCTTTTTTCTTATTTGTTTCAATTCCTTATATAGTTGCTTCCTGTCCGCAGAATCAAAATGCCAACCCATAAGGTTCTCAAACAAACCGCAAAGCATTTTTTTATCAGGCTTTCTCAAGGTTTTGTAATAAGAGCCAGGCATATCGCTAACCATAGACAACGGTGCCAACGGACGAATACATACAATTGCATGTGCATTTAATGTTGGCACATTTTTTAATAATTCAATATTTGTATCTCTCATATTAAATATTATTACCAAACATACATTATTTTTACATTTCCAAGCACCCAAACCCCTGACTGTTTCCTTCGCCCAATCCGCTTTCATACGCTATGCGCATCAGTTCGGCAGGGCAGTGCAGGGCAATCCGGCTGAGAAAACCTCGCACTTTTGTTTCCTGCGGTGTGCCAGCCTTAATGATCACCAATGCCGATTTGGGGTCTGTAAGCGTCATCATGTCAAAAAAGCGTTCGCCCTCGTAAGAAGTGCCATAGAAAGCATCGTATTTGTCCAGCAGGTTTTGCAATAGACGTTCCCGTACCCATGGGGCGTTAGAGAACTCCTCCGCCGTTTGCGGATAGGCATCTTTCCCGTCTTCCAACCTTTGACTGACGGTGATAGGGGAGAGTGCCTCAAACGTCATTGTATCAGTAAAATCCGGTGAGGACATCATTTGAATGCTATCTACTTGAAACTGCACCACCGATTGACGGTCGCCTACCTCAAAAAGACGCTTCTGAAAAAGCCCTTCGATAAACTTCTGTGTCGATTTTTCCGGCAGGAATGATATTTGCCAGACAACCTTGTCCGACAACAATTCCAACTGGTTCGATTGGCGTAATAATCTGAATTTTTCGGGTCTCAACCTCGAAAATGTGAACAATTTGAATTGTTTGCCCGTTTCCAAGCGAAACCCATTTTCATGCAGCCACTCCGCGTACGCTTCATTACCGCTGGCCAATATTCGGTATATGACAGCGGAAAGCTCGTATTGGTAGTTGATTGGCAGGCGTTTTCCGTACCTCCCTGTGTTCTGCAAAGTTATCGTGAATCTCATGTTTCTTCTAACTTTATTTTTTCATGCCGCAAAATTACAGTTTTTATTTGTAATAATTTGTCATTTTCGTAAAAATTCGTACTGACATTCCGTGTCAGTGGAGGATACCGCGAGCGCCCCGGCACACCTGCCGTCCGGCAGGGTGGGGGAGTACCCTGCACACCCTCGACGATATAGAGTGCCTGCAGGGGCATAGGGGAGGGCGTCTAGCTCCCCGCGACGCTTGGAAGCGTCGCCCCCTAAGCGCGATCCCCCAGGTTCGCAGGCGAATTCCGAGACTGTTTCGGCGGCGGTTGGGCGTGTCGAAAAAAAGTGTACTTTTGCGCCCTCAAAAAATTGCGGATGTGGCGTAATGGTAGCCGCGCCAGACTTAGGATCTGGTGGCGTAAGCCGTGGGGGTTCGAGTCCCCCCATCCGCACAATAATGTAGAATGCAGAATGTAGAATGCAGAATAACATGACCGAACCGTTTCCCCAAAATCAGTTATTTATAGACCAAATCCACCAGCATTCAGATGCATTGAAGGATGTTGTAGATATTCAAATTGATGAAAATCAGAATATTATAACATTTGGTAGGGTGGGGCGCGAGAAGTTTTGGAAGGCGCTGGTGGTGATGGCCATTTGGGTTGCGGTTGTGTCGTATATTGTTATGCATCAGACAGTTGAGGCGGTGATTATTGGTTTCCTTATCCTGGCGACTACGGGTTGGTACCTGTCCGACGGTTTCCGGTCTGTTATTGTGGACCTCAAACGGAAAAGGATTTCTTCGTGTCTATTTAACATAATATCTGACGACTATCAATATGAAGATTATCGCGGATCGTTGGTTTATATGATGACATTGAACGGTAGGGAGCCGTCGCCGAAGGAGTTCTGCCTGAAATTCCGCCGCAAAGATCGTATACAGGAAATAAACCTCGCAGATTTGACAAAGGGCAAGAATTCAACGCCCAAAGAAAATCTCAAACACATATCCGCGCTTTGGAATCTCATCGAGGAAAATTTCCAGCTTGATGAAGATTACGACACAGAATACCAGATGAGCGCCCGCAACGCAATATTCGGATGATCGGCCTTTAGCTATTAGCTATTAGCTTTTGGCCACTGTCAGTTAACTTAGTTTCATTTTCGAAACAACATAGCCAAAAGCCAATAGCTAAAAGCCAAAGTTTTTATACTGCTTTGCAATATCCCTAAATATACAATTCTCAGCTCGATATTGAAACAACTCCGAGTTGCCTATAATTTATATTATGTTAAATAGATGCTTCAACCATTATATATTGATGCTATTATGGCACTCCTTACCCTCATTCTACATTCTACATTCTACATTCTACATTCTACATTCTACATTCTACATTCTACATTCTACATTCTACATTCTACATTCTACATTCTACATTCTACTTCTACATTCTACATTCATAATTTGTCTATCTTTGCCGCCAATTTCCAAACTCCCCAAATGAACCACCTTGGAGAAATCATCGCATTAGGCGTAGCGGTGTCGTGGACCATCACCGCGCTGTTCGCCGACCTTGGCAGTCACCGACTTGGTGCGCTGACGCTCAATCTGTTACGCATGATCCTCTCCCTCCTCATGCTCTCAGTACTGCTTTGGGTGATGACCGGTTCTCCTATCCCCACCGGTGCGAATTCCGCCGCATGGGGCTGGCTGCTGCTCTCCGGCGTGGTCGGCTACGTATTCGGCGACTACTGTCTTTTCAACTCCTACATCGTGTTCGGCTCCAAGTTCGGGCAGCTTTTCATGACCCTCGCGCCTCCTGCTGCCGGCATCACGGGTTGGCTCTTCCTCGGCGAGGCTATGTCGTGGAAATCGTGGCTGGCCATGCTGGTGACGCTCTCCGGCATCGCCTTCACCATCCTTGCCCGCGGCGATGACCACAAGCTCAAACTCAAACTCCCGCTCAAAGGGGTGCTTTTCGGCATCGGGGCCGGCGTTGGACAAGGTGTCGGACTGGTAATCAGTAAGATAGGGCTCAACTGTTACGAGCAGAACCTACTTCCAGGTGGCGACACTTCTATCCGCACCATGCTCCCCTTCGCGGGCACTTACATTCGCGCGTTGGCGGGACTCGTGGGCTTCTTCCTCATCCTCTGTCTGCGCCATTCCCTAGGCGACGTGCGCACAGCGCTGCGCGACCGCAAAGGCATGACCTACGCAACGCTCACCACCTTCTTCGGTCCCTTCCTCGGTGTGTCGATGTCGCTGATGGCCGTGCAGTACGCCCACGCGGGCATCGCCTCCACCCTGATGGCCCTCACCCCGGTGCTCATCATCGTCCCCTACTCTATCCTCTACCATCAGAAGATCTCCCCGAAGGAGGTCGTCGGCACTCTGATCACGATGGCAGGGGTAGCGATGTTTTTTATGCTGTAGGAGGCACTCGCTCGCCCCTACCCTTCTGTTCCTGAAAATACGAATAGCGGAATTGTACCACCGCACCACCCTGCCCTTGCGTGCACGGGATTCCGTTTGGCCACCCAGTGGAAACGAAAAACTCTAGCATTAACGAGGCACACAAATTAGCGAAAGGGCTTTGCAAGTACGGGCCAAACGGAATCTCGGGCTCGCAAGACATCATTGTCACGCAACGACAGATCTTCAAGTATCGGAATCACCCCAAAACGACCAAAGGCGCCAACCTCCCCGTGGAAGACTATGGGACTATTGAGGCTACGCTGAAAAATCCCACAAACATATTCGAAGACACTGTTCAAAAGCATCTTGTGTATGTGTACACACATCCATACTATGGAGACAGGTTAGCGAAGGTGGTGGTTGAACCGAATTACAGAAGTCGCGGAACAGTGATCAACCTGGCGAAATCATGGGGAATAGTGGAAAAAAGCAAAATGAACGGAATCCAATACCGGAAAATAAAATAAAGGAGGCAAGAGGCCTCCTTTTTATTTGGCGGAGGGAGTCGAACCCTCAATATGCAGGCTCTGATGAAGAGCGTGCCTCGCTACCATGTTGCGACCATCAACCAATGTTTCTACGGCAAAAATACACTTTTTTTAATATCCAAACATTGTTCGATAATTTTTTTGAAGCCCCGCATACATCATCTTTCCAAGTATCTTTCAAGTAAGCCATTTTTGACGGTGCTTTTTGAACCCAATTTGTACCCCGAGTATATCTAAAATCGCGTATCAATATGAATATCAAATAGATGTGAAAGATATAGAATTCACCCCACACAAGGCGACAGCCGCAGTGTGGGGCCAACTATGATGAAAACTATGACAAACTCTTACCCCATAATCTCATGGCAGACGGAAGGTACGAAAATCATCATCACGGCTGGTACCGGTTCCCGATGCACTACACGGAAGGCAAGGACGAGGTTCGCGACGGCTACTTCAACGACTGCGGCTGGACAGCGGTGCGGTTCTCCGAGCGACAAGTACGCGAACAGCCTGAGGCCTGCATCGACCTGCTGCGACAGGTCGTGTCACGATTGCGCGGCACCTCTGACGAACTCCACTGCCAAGTCACGCCCGAGCAACGGTGGACGCAACAGGAAGCCGTGAAAATGGAGAAAGACCTCGTCCGCGAGAAACGCCTCCACATCCAGTCGTTCGGGATGCCCGACTACCGCAAGGATGAGGTGGAGGAGATGTTGGCGGCGCAGGTGGCGGTTAGCATCTAACGACAATCCACAAGGATTATATCCAGTCGTTTTGTTGACCGCCTATGAAAAATCCGCCGGCGACGTTGTCGAGATCGTCCTCGTCGAGAGGCCATTCTCCCACAGCCATGAGCTCGTCCTTCAAGACTTGGGCTTCTTTTAATAACTTCACGAGCTGTTCTTTCTTTTGCTCAACTTGTTCTTTTGTCAGTTTTTCCATAATCGTTTATTATTTAATTGCGTAAATATTTTTCAATTTTAGCGGTTGATATATCAGCGGGAATGCTATTTGCGGACGTACCGGATGACTTGTCTTTGCTGATAGTCATAAAGGGTCAGACGGCGCAGACGGTAATAAGTGATCCAATAATTCTGCAAGCTGGCGATTTTGTTCTGCTGGGCGGTCAGCCAGTTTGTTTGAGCCAAAGAGAGGTCGGTGGTGTTCGCCTGTGCCTTGATAAAACGGAGAAGGGTCTGGTTGTACGCATCTTCCGCAATGTCCAGTGCTTCCTGGGAGGCCTCCACGATGGTTTGCTGCTCGTTGAATTCGTTGACCGTCAGCATCACATCGAGTTCCGTGTCGCGGACGGCCTCTTGCTCGGAACGTTCGGCTGCTTCCACCTTGCTCAAAGCGGCCATATAGGCGTTCTTGCGCTTTCCCCAATCGACTATCGGCACGGAGAGCGTCACCATGGCCACGTCCTGCAAAAGCGGGTGCATATAGGCGTCCACGAAGCGGTAGGCCACCTGGTTAAGGCCTACGCTGACATCCAGACTCAGGTTGAGATTCTTTTCCACACGGGCTTTTGCGGCATCGCGGCGTGCTTCTTCCGTAGCCTGTCGACTTTCCGTGTATCGGGGGTTGTTCTCGCGGGCGTATCGCAGTGCCTCCTCTGTATCGACGCGCAGCCCCTGCATAAGGTCGGGGACTTCCAGTTCGAGGTAAGTGGAGCGGTCCATCCCGAGGTAAGTCGCCAGCTCCTGCATAGCGCGTGTGTACGCGATACGCGCATTGGCGAGGGCGATACGGGCGTTGGTTTTATCCAATTGGAGAATGGAAAGTTCCGCTTTAGAAATGCTGGCGATGTTGAAACGGCGCTCTGCAATGGCGTAGATGGTGTCGCACGACGCGAGAAACTTCTCCGCCATGCGCAAACCGTCTTGGGCCATGGCCAAGTTGAAGAATTTCTCCACTGCCTGCTCGCTCGCCGTCTCGATGCCGTAGGAGAGTTCCTGCTCGGCGCGGCTGAGCTTCAACGGCTCGATTTTCTTTGCCCATTTCCAAGGGTTGTAGAAAAGCAGATTCTGACGGTATCCCACTGCAATCGGGACAGTCATGAACTGGTTTTGGCTGACCTCACCGAACGTGCGAAGGAATCCGAATTTCGAAGAGCCATAGAATTCGCCTCCCCAAGGCTCCATGGCCTGCGTGATGGTGATGCCCGCCTGGGAATAGATGTCCTGCTGCATACGGTATTCGTCGATGTTCTCGAACGAAAGGTAGCGTTGGGTCATGTATCGCTCATGCAGGAAAGGGGTGGCCTCCAAGGAGATCTGCGGCTTTCGGGTGGCAACCCACGACAGGTATTGATAGCGCGAGATGTCGTACACGCTCTGGTGTTTCTGCGCTGTGAGCGAACTGTCGGTGGCCAAACGCACGGTGCGTTCCAGGTCGAGCACCACCTTCTGCTGCGCAAAGCCCGTGACACCCCCGAAAACCATCAAAACCCAAAAACCAAAAAATATCCGATATCTCATATTAATTCATCATTCATAATCATTGAACTCCTTCTCATCCCAGATACGGCGTTCGTTCCTCACGCCTTACCCCTGGCTACCGAGCTCTTGCCCCTAACGGGGCTGCTTAGGGAATTTGGGGTATTCTAATCACCTCCACATTCATCCCGTCGAACAGGTCTGTGGCCGTGGTGAGGCGGGCGCGTAGGGTGACGGTGCCTTGCGCATCGACCATCGGGTTGATTTCGTTGACCACAGCCTTGTATCGAGCCGTTTTGTCAACCATCGGGACGACCTTGACCTCCGTGCCCGCCCTGAAAAGCGGGAGCTCGGCCTCCATCACGTGGAACTCGACCTCCATCTCCTTGTCGTCGATCACGCGGCAGACCACCTGACCGGGTTGCGCCAGCTGGTGGGCCTGGACGCTGAGGTTGGCCACCACGCCGTCGAACGGGGCGGTCAGCGTCCCGCTTTGCAGCTCATGCTGGGCGGCGGCAAGTCGTGTGCGCGCTGCCGCAAGTTCACTCTTCGACAAAGCGTAACCGGACTTCACGTCGGCGTTGTGCCTCACCTTTTCGGGCACCGAGGAGGCCTTGTCGGGGTCATAGCCCTGCGTGATAATCACATCCTGCATTTTCAAATCGGCCTGTTCCATCTCTAACTGCGCCTTCTCGATGGCTTGTTCCTGCTGTTCAATGGCATTGCGCAACTTGAAAACGTCTAACACGGCCAGTGTCTGTCCCTGCTTGACATGCTGCCCGTTCCTGACCAGCACGCGCTCAATAGGCAGTGCCATCTCGAACGACAAGTCGGCGTACCGGGCGGACACCACTTTGCCTGTCGTGGTCAGTCTTGCATCCGGCATATCCTCTTCTGCTCCGACGTTTTTTTCGGTGGTCAGGGAGGCCACCTTCGCTTCATCCACCGGGGGCTCCTTTTGGCCGCAGCCCGCCAGCAAAGCCGTAAGCGCCGTTAGGAGAATTATATTTTTTAAGGTCTTCATATTCAACATGTTATATTATAATTGTCTGAGGCTCATTTCGTAGAACAATCCTTTGTTTTCCATCAGCTCTTCGAAGGTCCCCTCCTCGGCGATTTTGCCTTTGTCGAGCACAATGATGCGGTCGCAGTGGCGGATGGTGGAGAGGCGGTGGGCGATGACCACGCGGGTGCACATCAGCTCGTCGAGGTTGTCGCTGACGGTCTTCTGGGCAATGTTGTCGAGGGCCGAGGTCGCCTCGTCGAAGAAGAGAATGTCGGGTTTTGAGATGAGGGCGCGGGCGATGAGGATGCGCTGTTTCTGTCCACCGCTCAACCCACCGCCGCCCTCGCTGACTAACGTGAAGAGTCCCATCGGCATTTTGCGCACATCGTCCTCCAGACTGGCCATCCTCAACGCTTCCCAAGCGTCCTCGTGCGTGGCCCACGGCGCGGTGACGGTGATATTGTGGAAGAGGTCGCCCGTGAAGAGGCTTCCGCTTTGCAGACAGCAGCCGATCTTGCGGCGCAGCGAGGCCTTGTCGACCTTTGCCAAGTCGTAGTTGTCATAATAGATACCCCCGGAAAGCGGCTGCTCAAAGCCGAGCAACAACCTTATCAGGGTGGATTTTCCGCAGCCCGACTTCCCCACGATGCCGACATACTCGCCGGGCTCGATTTTGAGGGAGAGGTCATCGAGAATCATCGGCCCGTCTTCCTGATAACGGAAAGAGAGACCGGAAACCTCGATACCGCCGAAGAGATCCTCCACCTGGGGGGCTTTGTCTTCCATCTCCGGAACCTCCTCCAAAATGGGTTTCACACTTTCCAGCAGAGGCTTGATTTGCGACAGGTTCGGTATCACCAGCTGCAGCTGGGTGATGGCGGCGGTCATCATGCCGAAAGCGGAACTGAAGGCGATGTAGTCGGAGGTGGAGACGCCGTTGGAGAGGGTGCTCCAGAAGATGAACATGGTGCCGCCGATGCCTAAAAAGGCCGTGAGGGCAGGATAAAGGCGACTCTTGAAGGCGGGGTTGTAGATGAAACGGGCCGTTTCGCTGTAGTGGTCGAGCCAGCGGGCAAAGGCGCGGGTCTCGCTGCCCGTCAGTTTCAATTTCTGGATACCCGCGAAAAGGTTATACTCCAGACCGCTGAGTTTGGCTACCCGCTCCGTGTAGTTGTTCTGCACATAAACAGCCCTGCGATAATTCAGGAGGAGCGCGCCATACTGCAATACAACCACGGCTACTGCCGGCCAAAACAGCTTGCCCCCATAAATGTTGACCTGAATGAGATAGATGACGCTCAATACCGCGTTTAACAGGGCACCCACCATCGCTTCGTTGAGGAGGGTGGCGAGCGTGGAGACGTTGTTCAGCTTCTCGGAAAGCTCACCGCTGGGGTTTTTCGAGAAGAAGGTCGGGGAGAGCAGGAATGTGCGAGCCATAATGGCATTCTGCACATGCATCTCCGCAATGTTCCGGATTCGGATGATGTAGAGATTGCGGGTGAGTGTCAACAGCAAGGTGCTGATCGTAGCCCCGATGAGGAGACCGGTAATCGGCAGCAAGCCGGAAGCGTCACCCGTGGGAATCACGGTGTCGAAGATGAGTTTGTTGGCCATGGGAGTGAACATGCCAAGCAACACCACCACGAGAGCGCATATCACCATCAGCAGGGCGTTGGGCCCGGAGATGACACTCCAGGTGAAACGGAGGAGGTCCTTGACCCGAAGCGGGGTGAGCGGCAAGGCCTTGGTGAAGGTGATGGCTTTGGGCTTCAGCTCTTTCTCCATCTCGCGATGACCCACCTTGCGAATAGTGCCGTCCTGCTCGCGGTATTGGTACCCTAAGCCGGTTTTGGTCGGCATGAGGGCTACCAGCCGCCCGTCCTTGGTATAGCCCAAAAGCGGCCCGATGCACTCTTTCCACCAATCACCCCGGAGCTGGATGTCGCGCATCATGATGCCGCGCGGACGGAGGATGCCGGTCAGCTGTTCCTCGGGCGAGAGCATGTCGTTGTCTTCCAGCTCATAATCCACTATCCCGAGGGCTTCGAGCACCTGACGCAACGCACTCTCGTCGTTCTGAGGCACCACACGCTTACTGCCGAAAAGTCCGAGCCGTTGGCTCGTCTTCTCGTTCACTTCAGCCATGGCAGCCCGTTCGGCCGCACGACGTTTGTTGATTTGATTCAAATATATTGCCATTCTATATCTATATCAATTCACAATTCATTTCCTCCTCTTTTTCTCCCAGGGGTTGCAGCGTTCGTTACTCTCGCCTGACCCCTGGCTACCGAGCTCTTGCCCCTGACGGGGCTGCTTAAGGAATTGTGTTCATTATTATTTTGGGGCATTTCCGATATAATTCCTATACCATAAACCATAATCACTCACTCCTCATCAACTCCTGATAAAACCCTTCTTCGTTCATCAATTCCTCGTGCCGGCCGCGCTGCAGGATCCTGCCTTGGTCCATGACGATGATTTCGTCGCAGTCGCGGATGGTGGAGAGGCGGTGGGCGACGATGATCTGCGTCGGGCCCATGCGGCGGATGCGGCTCATCACCTCATCCTCGGTCTTGGGGTCGAGGGCGCTGGTGGCCTCGTCCATGATGAGGATGGCGGGTTCCTTGGAGAGCGCCGTGGCAATCTCCATGCGCTGCCGCTGCCCGCCGCTGAAGTTCTGACCGCCCTTGACAATCTTGGTGCCGAAGCCTTCCGGACGACTCACGATGTCGGCGCGGATCTGGGCGTCGTTGCAGGCGATCATCATGGTGAAATCCTCGATGGAGGGATCCCACATGCGGATGTTCTGCGCCACGGTGTCGTCGAAGAGCACCACATTCTGGTCGATGACGGCTACCGAGTTGGTCAGCTCCTCGCTGGAGATGCTCTCGATGGGCCGCCCGTCGAACAGGATTTCCCCGCTCCAGGGCTTGTAAAGTCCGGAGATGAGCTTGGCCAACGTCGATTTGCCGCAACCGGAGGTGCCGACAAAGGCGACGCTGTGGCCGGGCTCGACACGCAGGTTGAAGTCCTCGATGAGAGGGGGCTGGAGCGGCGAATAGCCGAACGTCACGTGTTTCAGCTCCAGAAGGCCGCCCAACTTGCCTTGAACCACCTCGCCTTCCATGTCGCGGTGGTCTTCCGGGTATTTCATCACATCCTCCACGCGTTCCATCTGGCTGCGCATCTCCACGATGGTCTGCGTGGCGTTCACAATCTCGTTCACGGGCGCGAGAAACGCCCCCATGAATCCTTGGAAGGCCATGAGCATACCGACGGTCATCTCGCCTCGGATGATCAGGAAGGCCCCTAACACCAACACCAGCACATTCACCACGCCGGTGACGACGACCGGCAGAATGGAAACCCAAACCTGCTCCTTGGCAACGTTGTTGTTGACATTGAACTTGTGCGCCCAGAGTCCGCTCCAATATTTGAAGAACCCCGTTTCCGCGCCCGCCGCCTTGATGCTCTCCATGTTGTCGATGCAGGAGACGGTTGCCGACACATATTTGCCCACACTCTGTTCCATGGATCGGGTGAGGTTGATGCGCTGGTCCGCGAAATATTTAACCAAAGCCAGGTTCAGGACGGCGGCCACAATGCCGATGATGGTCAACCCGACGGAGTAGGAAAACATCAGGATGACGTAAAGGGTGAGTAATACGATGTTGATGGCTTGCGGGGCGATGACCTCCACCAACGAGTGGGTGATGGTCTGGTTCAAGTGCATGCGTTGTTGCAGGTCGCCGACGTGCCGCATGGCGAAAAACGACATGGGCAGCCGGAACAGATGCCGGAGATATTCCTTGTTCCCCTTCAGCGCCAAGGAGCCCGCCACCCGTTTGGCGTAGCGGGTTTGCAGCAACACCACGAAGAACTGATAAAGGGCAACCGCGCCCATGGCGGCGAAAAAGTACGGGACCCAATCGCTCTTGTTGCCTGTAAGGATTTCATCCAGGAAGATGCGGGTGAAAACCGGGGTGACGAGGGCCACAAATGCGGTCATCAGGGCGAAGATGAAGGTGAGCCAGAACGCTTCGCGGGAACCTTTCATGTTCCGGCGGATGTACGACAGAATACTCGTCTGCTGGCCGCTCTTCTCGAACTTTTCCGTCGGGGAGAAGGTGAGGCAGACACCGGTGAAATGCTTGCGGAACTCTTCGAAGGGATACTTCACGGGACCGGAGCCTGGGTCGTTCAGGCAGGCGTTGCCCTTGCGGTCGAAGCCGCGGAAGACCACGAAGTGCTCGAAATTCCAGTGGATGATAGCGGGCTGCTTGCCCTCTAATGCCTCGGGGGGCATACGGAAGCCTTTGGCGTCGAGGCCGTAGTTGCGTGCCGCCCGGAGGATGCTCTTCGCCGTGGAGCCGTCGCGGCTCACGCCGCAGTCAGCCCTCACCTGCTCCAAGGGCAGCCACTTCCCGTAGTAGGCCAGAATCATGGCCAACGAAGCGGCTCCGCATTCCACCGCTTCCATCTGCATCACCATTGGCACTTTTGCCACTTTTGCCCCCTTGTCCCTGGCCATAACGTCCGCTTAGTTTCCCATTATTGTTTCCGTGGCGTTGTCTATGGCCCCGAAGAGCACACGCCACACCGGTTTCTTTCTGGTAATGATCTGGATGTTGCAGAGGGAGCCGTTGCCGATTTTGATATTCTGGCTCTTCTCGCGGCTCCACACGAGATTCCCGTCCTTCTCATCCAAGGTCACGCGGACCTCGTAAACGGCTTGCCCGTCCTCGATGAAAGAGGCCAAAGGGTCGAGTTTCACGCGGTTGACAATCTCCTCCCGGTTGGTCGGATACTGTTCGAGGCCCACCACGGTGCCGTAAGCATAGCCCCAACGTTCGCGCTGCCGGTTGGCGGGGGTGACTTGCACCTGCATGCCCTTTTTGAGGTCGCGCAGCCCGTCATACGTCACATAGCAGAGCATCTCGCGGTTGCTCATCTTCTGCGCCTGGGGCAAGAGCCAGGCAACCGGCTCCCCGGCCTTGAACGGCGTGCCGGACTGGAGGGTGGAGATGACCACCCCGTCGCGCGGCGCAGCCACCGCCGAGGTAGACAAAGGAGTGCGGATTTCCACCACCGGGGTCCCGTAGGACACGGCCTCGCCATGCCCCACCAGACAGCGGCTGACGGTCCCTTCGTAAGGCACACTCACCGGCGCGGCCTCCCCGAACGGGAAAACCACCCCCTGCGCGGTGACTTTGTAATTGATGGTCCCAAAGATGCACCAAAATAGCACCACCACGATCATGGCGATCATGGCGGCGAGCACCAAACGGAGCTTCGGTGACGCCACACGCGCCATCTCCTGCTCTTCACTGTGGTCGTCCAGTGCGGCAAGGGCCTCTTTGTTGAATATCTCAACCATAAACTATGCCCTTTCGACGGTGATGTGACGGGTGAAACCGGTCATCTTCAGGATGTCGAAGATGTCGTCGTTCACGTGCGTCAGCTTCATCTGGCCGCCGAGACTGCGTACGACAGTGCGCATCGTGGCCTGCAGGATGCGAAGACCCGAGCTGGCCATATAGCCCAACTGCGTGCAGTCAATTTCCAAATTGACTCCTTGCTCCAGAGCAGGTTGAATATCCTGCTCGAATTGCGCGGCATTCAACGTGTCGATGCGCGCACCCGTTTTAACGATAGTCTTTCCTTCTTCTTTGATAATTTCAGTCATAATATTTTGATGTTCTGTAATTATTCGTAATTATTATAATTTTTTCTTCATGGTCAACTGATTCGTCTCGCCTAACCGTTGGTAGGAAACCTCGTTCATGATGTTCTTCACGATGAGGATCCCCATTCCGCCCTGCTCGCGGTCCATCGGATTCGTTTCGGTGTCCGCATCCTCCTTCGCCGTCGGGTCGAAAGGCTTCCCTGAGTCAGAGAGCACAAAAGTCACCTCCTGGCCATCACTCTCCGCGGTAAGGGAGATGTCCGCGGTAGTGCCTTCCGGGTAGGCATAGAAGATGACATTGGTCACCATCTCCTCCATGGCCAACTGCAGTTTCATGGCCAGGTGCATGTCGAGTTGAAGTTCGTCGCACACGCTCTCCATGAATTCGGCAACGCGCATCAACTCCTGCTCCTCATTTTTGAATATCAATTCTCTTTTCATAACAATAATAACAATTAGTGATGGTAATAAACCCGCAGCAAGGATACGACAAGCGGTGTCCGATGTCGCGGAATCACAGCCTGTCGCACAATCTTCCATTAGGCCAGATGGATACCCCGATTAACGAAATTTGCCAAATATATCCATGGGTTGCAAGCCCATCCCGGCGACATTGTCGAGGTCGTCATCGTCGATAGGCCATTCTCCTGCGGCTACGAGTTCATCCTTCAAAGCATTAGCCTCTTGCATCAGCTTCTTGAGTTGCTCTTTCTTTTGTTCAACCTGTTCTTTTGTCAAATTTTCCATAATGGTTTGATTTTAAGGGTTAGAAAACAGAAGTGCAAATATATAAAATTAATGAATATCATTCGCTTGAATTCAATTCGTTGTTTTAGTTGGCACGGCGCAGTATTCCTCCACGAAAGCCCATTTAGTATTATCGAGGTCTCCTCGATCCACCTGCCACACCGTCGAGGTCGTCATCGCCGAGCGGCCATGCGCCTACGGCCACGAGTTCATCCTTCAAGGCATTAGCCTCTTGCAACAGCTTCTCGAGGTGCTCTTTCTTCTGTTCGATCTGTTCTTTTGTCAAATTTTCCATAATCAAAAATATTGCTTTTACAAATAATGTCGTCTTAACTACTAACTACTAACTGCTAACTGTTAACTGCTAACCTCTAATCGTCAGACACAACAATGTCAAATCGTCGTTGGGGTCTGCGCCGGCGCGGTGTTCTTCCACGGCGTTCATGAGCATTTCGATCACTTGTTGGGAAGAGAGTGACTTAGCACTATCCATCAAT
>CADAPW010000010.1 GCA_902789915.1 uncultured Bacteroidia bacterium
AACCAAGCGTCTTTCAGGTCGTCGCGCCACTGGCGGAAAGCCTCCACATCAAGGATGTCGTTGTGAACCATGTTGATGTCCACATGAATCGGGTCGCTGTACACCTCACGGCCTGGCCAATTCTTGGAAACGAACAACGGGCCTCCCTTGTATTCCAGGCCGTCAACAAAAGCAGGAACCTCTTTGCCGTCAATCAAATCCCTAATCTTCTGCTCAACCTTGTTGGTGCCCTGTGCACAATCATTTACCAAATCGGCTATCGGCAGCATCAACAGCTTGTAACCTTTGCTCTCAGCATACTCCTGCCAAGGTTCAGCCACTTTCTCAAGGTTGCCCATGCGGTTGATTTCGATAAGAATACCCTTTTCAGGGCAGAAGAAGTCGAAACGACGACGGCCATCCTTGAAGTCTTTTTCGAACTTCACGCCCATACGATTGTCCTTAATCAACTGCCAAACAGTGTACTCGCATATTTTCTCCATGTTAGCGCGATAGGCAAAGCTGGAACGGCCTTGGATCATGCCTTGGTTAATCATCCTTTGGAACGGTTCATCTTTGCACGACAAACCAATGTCATACAAGAACTTGCACCAGAAGCGGCTGTAAATCAAGTGGCCGGTGGCATGTTCGGCACCGCCGATATAGAGGTCGACGTTCTGCCAATAGTCGTTGGCTTCGCGGCTGAAGTATTCTTTATCGTTGTGCGGGTCTTCGTAGCGGAGATAGTAGCCGCTCGAGCCAGCAAAGCCCGGCATGGTGTTGGTCTCGATGGGATAGCCTTCTTCGGTGACCCAGTTCGTGGCACGGGCCAAAGGCGGTTCACCCGTCTTGGTGGGTTTGTATTCGCTGATGGCGGGCAACTCAAGCGGCAGCTTCGACTCATCCATGGCGTAGGGCATGCCGTCCTTGTAGTAAATCGGGAATGGCTCGCCCCAGTAACGCTGACGGCTGAAAATGGCATCGCGCAGACGGTAGTTGGTCTTGCCTGTGCCGACGCCGAGTTTCTCCAGTTCCTCAATCATGCGCTCGATAGCTTTCTTCACGGTCAGGCCGTTGAGGAAACCCGAATTGACTAATTCGCCGTCCTTGGCATCGAAGCTCTCTTCCCATGTGGCGGGGTCGGTCGGCTCGGTGCCGGGTTTCTTCACCACTTGGATGATGGGCAGGTTGAAATAACGGGCAAAGGCAAAGTCGCGGCTGTCGTGGGCAGGAACGGCCATGATGGCACCCGTGCCGTAGCCCATCAAAACATAGTCGGCAATCCAAATCGGCAGCTTGGCACCCGTGATGGGGTTGATGCCGTAGGCACCGGTGAAGGCGCCGCTCACCTTGCGGACCTCAGCCATACGCTCACGCTCGCTGCGGTTCTTGGTGCGAGTGATGTATTCCTCCACCTCAGCGCGTTGCTCAGGCGTGGTGATTTCCTTTACCAGCTCGTGCTCGGGAGCCAGCACCATAAAGGTCGTGCCAAACAAAGTGTCCGCACGAGTCGTAAACACCTCTAAATCTATATCTTTACCCTCAACCTTGAAGATAACCGAAGCACCCATGGACTTGCCAATCCAGTTGCGCTGCAGGTCCTTCACAGACTCGCTCCAATCCACAGTCTCAAGACCTTGAAGCAGGCGGTCGGCGTAAGCGGTGATGCGAAGTTGCCATTGCTTCATCGACTTGCGTTCCACGGGGAAGCCGCCACGCACCGAGAGGCCGTCGGCCACCTCGTCGTTGGCAAGCACCGTACCCAAGCCCGGACACCAGTTCACCATGGCCTCAGCCTGATAAGCCAAGCGATAGTTCATCAGCACCTCTTGTTGTTGCTTCTCGCTCATCGCCTTCCACTCGGCGGCGGTGAAGCTCAGCGGCTTACTTTCGGCCACATTGAGGCCTTCAGTGCCTTTTTCCTCGAAGCGGGCAATCAACTTGCTGATGGGTTGGGCCTTCTGGCAACCGTTGCAGTAGAACGAGTTGAATAACTGGAGAAACGTCCATTGCGTCCACTTGTAGTAACTCGGCTCACAAGTGCGCACTTCACGGTCCCAGTCGTAGCAGAAGCCGATCTTGTCCATCTGCTCGCGGTAGCGGTTGATGTTCTTCTCGGTTGTCACGGCGGGATGGGTACCGGTTTGGATGGCGTATTGCTCAGCGGGCAGGCCGTAGGCGTCGTAGCCCATCGGGTGCAGCACGTTGAAGCCTTTCAGCCTTTTATATCTTGCATAAATATCCGAGGCGATATAGCCTAATGGGTGACCCACATGCAGGCCTGCGCCCGAAGGATACGGGAACATATCCAGGACATAGAATTTCGGCTTACTGTGGTCAATATCAACCTTATAGATTTTGTTGTCGCGCCAGTACTGCTGCCACTTTTTCTCGATTTCGTTAAAGTTGTAATCCATATAATAGAGGTGTTTTTTGCTGTTTTTGAAAGAAACTGCAAAAATAGGGAAATTTTTGCTTTATGATTGAAGCCTATAATAAAAACTACAAATCAACCCACACTTTTTAAGCAAAATAACACCTAAAACATTGATTAATCTATATTTATCCGACAACAAACGACAACAAACGACTACTGTCGACTACAAACGTTTAATCAACGGATAGCTCTTGACAAGTGACATATCTTTGCTGCGTATTAACTAAATATAGTATCGTTATGGAAACTCCAAAACCCACTAAAGTCATCCAAAATGATGTGCAACCTGGAAACATCGAAAACATCAAGAATGTAATTTATGAAATTCGAGGGCAAAAGGTAATGTTGGATAGTGACCTTGCTGATATGTACGAGGTTGAAGTGGCACAACTCAAACGACAGGTACGCCGTAATATTGAACGTTTCCCTGAAGACTTCATGTTTGAGCTGACGCCCGACGAAGTCGCTGCTATAAGGTGCCAAAATGGCATCTTAAAAACAGGACGAGGTCAGCACAGCAAATATGCGCCCTTTGCCTTCACAGAAGAAGGTGTGGCCATGCTCTCAGGATTACTGCGCAGCAAAATTGCCATTCAAGTAAACATTAATATTATGAGGGCTTTTGTTGCTGTAAGGCAAGCCGTCGCCGCCTTGCAGGCGTCTGAACTGCGATATGAACAGCTCTCACACAAGATGGACCAGTTAAACGCCTATATCGAGGAAATCCTTCACGACCAGAACGACATCAACGAGCAGCAGGAACAGACCAACCTGGAAATTGCCATACAAATAGAAGCCCTCAATGACGCCCTTGACCAATTAAGGGAAACAAAATCCCAACCTCGAAAGCGTATTGGTTACAAACCTGAAGAAGAAAATCTTAATCAAACAAACTCATCTCACCCGTAGGCTTAATTCTCGTCTTGCCCAAATGTTTATATGCCAAATCGGTGCATTCACGGCCACGGGGCGTGCGCATGATGAAGCCTTCTTGGATGAGGAATGGCTCACAGACCTCTTCGATGGTGCCCGGGTCTTCGCCCACCGCCGTGGCGATGGTATTCACACCCACAGGGCCGCCTTTGAACTTGTCGATGATGGTTGAGAGAATCTTGTTGTCCATATCGTCCAAACCATGCTCATCCACGTTGAGGGCTTTCAGGCCGATTTTAGCAATATCTAAGGTAATGGTGCCGTCGCCTTGGATTTGGGCGAAGTCGCGGACACGGCGCAACAGCAAGTTGGCGATACGCGGTGTGCCACGGCTGCGACGGGCAATCTCGAAGGCTGCCATGTCGTCAATGGGCACACGAAGGATACCTGCCGAGCGTTTCACAATCTTGGACAAAGTCTTTGCATCATAATACTCCAAACGCAAATTGATGCCAAAACGCGAGCGCAAGGGTGCCGTCAAGAGACCACTACGGGTGGTCGCGCCAATCAAGGTGAAGGGATTCAGCGTGATTTGGATACTACGCGCACTGGGACCCGTTTCGATCATGATGTCGATGCGGAAGTCCTCCATGGCAGAATAAAGGTACTCCTCCACCACAGGACTTAGGCGGTGAATTTCGTCGATGAACAGCACGTCGTTAGGCTCAAGGCTGGTGAGCAGACCCGCAAGGTTGCCCGGCTTGTCGAGCACCGGTCCTGAGGTCATCTTCATGCCCACACCAAGCTCATGCGCGATGATATGTGAAAGCGTAGTCTTGCCCAAGCCCGGAGGGCCGTGCAGCAAGGTATGGTCGAGGGCTTCACCCCGCTGTGCAGCAGCCTTCACGAAAACGCGCAGGTTATCGACGACCTGTTTTTGTCCGGCAAAGCTGTCGAACAAATCGGGGCGCAGGGCGTTTTCGAGGTCTTTTTCGGCCTTGCTCAGGTGAGAAGCGCTGGCATCAAGATTACTGTTCATAGGTTTGTTTTAGGTCGCAAAGATACAACTTTCATCCGAAACTTGCATATCATCAAAAAAATGTATCTTTGCAGTCCAAAAGAATCCGTTATGAAGCGCATCATCTGCCTTTCTGTATTCGTCTTCTGGGCTGCCATCGCCTTCGCGCAAAGTTATGGCTCCGTGCATGTTGAGCAAGACAGCCGCATCGAGAGCCTTATCGCCAAGCAGCGCACCCTGTACGCCGTCGACAGCTCGTTTAATGGCTACCGCATCCATATCTTCATGGAAATCGGCAATGAAGCCCTCGATCACGCCAAGGCGGTGAAAGCACAGTTTGAGCGGGCCTTCCCCGACATCCCGATTTATGCCTTCGCGCTGGAAATTTCCGCAATCGTGTGGAGGCAGAGAAATGCCTGCGCCGCATCAAGCCGAAATTCAAGGAGGCTTTCGTCACGGCGGACATGATTTACAGGCCAAAATTTGATTGATGGAATCGCTTCGCGAGAAATCATCCAAAAATCAATTCCAAAAAAATCTTACAAAACAGAACCTGCTGATTTTGAAGGATTTTATTAAGATTTTCTTTAGATTTCTTGCGAAGCAATCCCAAATTGTAGGTCAACAAAAACGCTCCTCGATATTCCGGACCACGATGCCCAGTCGCAGTATGAATGCCTCTTCGGTGGCGAAACCAATATGCGGCAGCATGATGAGTTGTCTTGCTTCAAAGGCGGTTCAGTGCCATAGACGTCAGTGGCGGCACCCGCAATCTTTCCTTCCTTCAAGGCATTAGCCAAGGCCTGTTCGTTCACCACAGGACCACGTGCCGTATTGATCAAGATAGCGCTGGGCTTCATCAAGGCGAAGTCCTTTTCAGTGATGAAGTCACGCGTCTCGGCATTCAAGGCGATATGCAAGGTAACGATGTCGGATTCTTTCAGCAAGGTCTCCTTGTCGACAAACGTCACACCCTCGACTTGCTTCGGGGTGCGGTTCCAAGCCAGCACCTTGCAACCGAAGGCGCTCGCCAGCTTGGCCACACGCTGACCGATGTTACCCATGCCGATAATGCCGAGGGTCTTGCCACCGATTTCGCGTCCAGGCATGATACCCTTGCGATTGCATTGACGCGTAATCACATCGTTTTCAAGGACTTTTCGATAAAGGTCTATCATCAAGGCGATGGCAAGCTCAGCCACAGCCTCAGTACTATAGCCTGCCGCATTCTTCACGACAATGCCACGACGTTGGCATTCCTCCATGTCGATGTGATCCAAACCCGTGAAGGCGATAGAGAGCATCTTCAGGTTGGGGCAGGCATCCAAGAAGTCCTTGCGCAGCGGGATGTTGCTCTCGATGATGACCTCCGCCCCTTCGGCACGGCGTTTCAACTCGTTGAGGTTTTCGTTGCGGTCGGGATAGATGACCACCTCGTGGCCAGCCTTTTTCAGACCTTCGCAAGCCGCCTCAATCTGCTCGACTTTCAGTCCGAGCGGTTCCAGAAAGACGATTTTCATTTCGCGGCAATCATTTCGATTTCGACCAAGGCCTTCTTGGGCAATTCCTTCACGGCAAAGGCGGCACGGGCAGGACAGACACCCTTGAAATACTTGCCATACACGGCGTTCATCTCGCCAAAGTAGCTCATGTCGGCGAGATAGCAGGTTGATTTCACCACATTGTCGAAGGTGCAGCCCGCTGCGTTGAGGATAGCCTCAAGGTTTTTCATGCTCTGCTCGGTTTGCGCCGTCACGCCTTCAGGCATCTCGCCCGTTTCAGGATTGATGGGCAACTGACCCGAGATAAACACCATTCCGTTGGCTTCAATGGCCTGACTGTAAGGCCCAATGGCTCCTGGAGCCTTGTTTGTAGCAATAGCTTTTTTCATGATAATGCGTTTAATCGAATTACTGTTGATAAATTTAATGTAGTTCTGAGTGCAAAAATAAGAAAAAAGGTCGTCGAATTCGTCAAATATCTTTACCTTTGCAAGCCAAAAACAATACATCATTATGACATTCAAAGAAGTACTACGCAAACTCCACAACCGCTACATATATGCCACATTGGTATTTCTGGTGGTTATCTTAGTCATCGACCAATTTAACCTCTTCGAGCAAATCCGCCTGCACAGGTCGCTGAAAGACCAAAAGCAGCAAATCGAATACTACGAACAGGAAATCAAGGATAGCAAGGCCTATCTCAACGCCTTGCAAAACGACACCGCCACGATGGAAAAGGTGGCTCGCGAACAATACATGATGAAGCGTGACAACGAAGTCGTCTATATAATTGAGACCCAAGAATGAAGCCTCATTTCCGCATAACGCCATTCCTTTTCCTTGTTGTTATCCTTCTTTCGACAAAATCGCTTGTCGCGCAACACACCCTGACTGGAAAAATCACCGATGAGCGCAACCGTCAGCCCTTGGCGTTCGTCAACGTGGTCGTCAATGAAGGCCTGCAAGGTGTCATCAGTGACATCGACGGCAGGTATGAAATCACCAGCAACGAACCTATCTCGAAAATCAAGGTCTCGTCTATCGGCTACGAATCAAGGGAAATCGCCATAACGTCTGGGCAAAAGAAATGTAATGTCACCTTGAAGCCCAAGACCTTTGAGTTGGACGAGGTCACGGTGGAAGCTGGCGAGAACCCCGCCCACCGCATCATCGACAGCCTGATGGCCCATCGCAAGGCCAACAACCCCAATTCGCTGGACACCTATAGCTACAAGATCTACGACAAGATGGTCTTCACCATCGACAGCAGCAGCTTCGACCAAGCCTTGGCCGACGACACAGCGCATCAGAAGAGCGATCTCAGGATTTTAGACAGCATCATGAAAAAGAGTGACCTGATGGTGATGGAGACAGCCTCAGAGGTGTTGTTCATGGCACCCGACCGCAAGCTGCAGCACGTGCTCGGCACCAAGGTGGCCGGCATGAAAGAGCCGACTTTCATCTACTTGGTCAACAGCATGCAAAGTGTCAGCTTTTACGACGAAACCATCAACATCATAGGCACTGACTATGTCAACCCCATCAGCCGAGGCAGTAAAGACCATTATTTCTTCACCTTGGAGGTCACCAACCCTATCGGGGAGGGCGACTCGCTCTACGTGATTTCGTTCCACCCCATGCGTGGAAGCACATTCAATGGCCTGCGTGGTGTCATGACCGTCAACAGCGACGGCTGGGCCTTGCAAAGCGTGAAAGCCTCACCCAATGAGAAAGGCGGCCTCTTTGAAGCCAGCATCCAACAGCTGTACCAAAAAGTAAAAGGCCAATGGTTCCCGAAGCAGTTGAACACCAACCTGAAGTTCCTTGGCAGGGAGATTAACTTAGATGGCGGTAGTTTCCCCATGGTCGCTGTAGGGAAAAGTTACCTCAGTGACATCGAAATCAACCCCGAACTCAGCAAGCGACAGTTCTCCGACATCGAAATCCTGGTAGACCCCGATGCTGCCTACCGTGACGAGAGCTTCTGGAACGCCCACCGTATCGACTCGCTCACAGAGCGCATCCGTTCGACCTACATCCTCGTCGATTCCCTCACTGCCGACAACAGGCTCCTCGACCGCGTGTTGGGCATGGCCGACAAGATAATGAATGAAGCCGCCCTTCCCATTGGCTTCATCAACATCAACCTCGACAGAATCGTCAGGATCTCGGCCTACAGAGGCTGGTATTTCGGCTTAGGCCTCAGCACCAACGAAAGGCTTCTGCGATGGCTCAGCCTCGACGGGTATTTTGGCTATTGGACAGGCCTCAAAGACTGGGACTACGGCGGCGGGCTGACACTGAAACTCGACCGCCAGCACCAGATGGAACTCAAGCTGAACTACTCCCACGCTTCGGAACCCATGGGTGAGTTCGGCAGCATGCTTGAGATTGACAATACCTCAGCGCTTTCGCAAATCAACTACAAATACACCTTCTACGAGAACATCCGCACCCGCCGCGATCGTTACGACATCTGTTTCTCGTCGCGCTTTGCCCGGCATTTCAAGGCTTTTGTCACCTTAAGCAGAAGCCACAAACACTACAACGAACAGTTCTATCTCTCCCCAACCGACACGATAGCAGAGGGCTGTTTCACCACTGCCGAAATCAAGCTCAGGTTCGCCTACAAAGAGAAGTTTCTCAGCACGCCACAGGGCATCCGCTCCATGGGCACCCTCTACCCCATCGTTTGGCTGTCGTACCAGCATGCCTTCCCCAACATTTTGGGCAGTGAATATGAGTACGACCGCTTCAAACTTGAGGTGACCAAGAACTTCTACACACGTTACATGGGCTTCTCCAAGATCCTCCTGCAAGCCGGCTATGCCACCAAATCCTGCCCCGTGATGGAGACCTTCAACATCTTGGGCACTTACGAACGTTTCGGGTTGCATTCCCCGGGAAGTTTCGGCACCATGGGCTTGGATGAGTTCTTCTGCGACCGCTTTGTGGCCTTATATCTAAGCCACAACTTCAACGGTATGCTTTGGAGAACCAACTCCCGATGGTTCAAGCCTGAGCTGTCGATCATCACCAACATCGGCTGGGGCGACATGCCGCGCGCCAAAGACCGCCCCGACAAGAACTTCAAAACCATGGAAAAAGGCTATTTCGAAAGCGGCATCGTCGTCGATGGACTGCTTTCCGTCTCGATAGCGAAAATCGGCGCGGGCGTGTACTTCCGTTACGGGCCTTATAGCCTTCCCAAAGTCTGGGACAATTTTGCGTGGAAATGGTGCGCCGTCTTTGATTTATAGTTGAGAGTTATGAGAAGAGTATTGGTTTTATTGTTGGGTTTTGCTTTTCTGGCCTCATGCGGGCGGCAGCCTAAGAAGATGGTGCTGCAAGGTTTGGCACAAGGGTCGTATTATGCAGTCACCTATTACGACGAACAAGAGCGCAATTTCCAGCATGAGATAGATTCCATTTTCCATGCCGTCGACATGTCTGTCAACTTGTGGGTGGACAGCTCGGTGATTTCCAAAGTCAACCGAAACGAAGAAATTGTGCTCGACGACATCTTCATCGACAATTTCAACATCGCACAAGAGGCCGCCAAACTCTCAGACGGCTATTTTGACCCCACCATCTCACCCATCGTTGCGGCTTGGGGTTTCAGCAACAAGCACGGTGACAGCATCACGCCTCAACTCATCGACAGCCTGAAACAGTTGGTAGATTATAGGAAAGTCCGCATCGAAAACGGAAAAGTCATCAAAGAAAATCCATCCATTCAGCTGGATTTCAATGCTATAGCTCAAGGCTACACATCAGATATGATTGCTAGTTTCTTGGAAAGCCGAGGTGTCAAAGACTTTTTGGTCGACACGGGCGGCGAAATCATGGCGCGTGGCAGCAAGCCCAATGGCCAGCCTTGGATTGTGGGCATCGAGAAGCCCGCCGACAACTGGGATTCGGAACAAGTAGTGCAGACCCGCATCGCCTTGCGCGACAAGGGCTTGGTCACCTCGGGCAGCACCCGGAAGTATGTGGAGCGCAACGGCAAGCGTTATTCCCATTGCATCAACCCGAAGACTGGCTATCCCGTTGAGCACCAGCTGCTCAGCGCCACGGTGCTGGCCGAAAACTCCGTCTGGGCCGACGCCCTCGCCTCCATCTGCATGGTGATGGGGCTGGAAAAATCACTGGAAATCATCAACGCCCTCGACGGCGTGGAAGCCTATTACATCTTCGCCAACGAGAAAAACGAGCTGGAAACCTACACCACAGAGGGTTTTAAAATGTCTCTTGTCGATTAAGTTGACACAGGGTTGACACGGCAATAGGTATTTTGGAAAAGAAAAATCCCTAACTCGTTAATTTCCAAGTTAGGGATTCTGTTTTGAAGTACTCCCGCAGGGAATAGAAGAATGAGTATTTTTGATTTTGGCGTGCTATTATCGTTTCATTATTAAATTGATATTCAAACTTTTATCCGATTATCATTTATCAATCGAAATCAATTTTAATCTCTTGTATTCAATTATCACGCCAAAATCACGCCAAAAACTTGCACGTCTGAAAGAATTGTTGTATCTTTGCAGAGCAATTCAATTTCAAACACTATGGCTACAATTTCATTATCACTTTCCGCAAAAGCGGACAAGACAACCGGGAAATCTGAAATCCTCATCCGCTTCGTTGTAGGCAGTAGAATCAACCAACGAGGCAAAAGCAACATCTTCATTGACGCACAATATTGGAACGCCAAGGAAGGGCGTATAGTCATCCCTCGATTCCGTCTAATGAATGATGAGCAAAAGCAACTCGTTTCCGAACTGACCTCAGCCGAAACCCAGCTTGCGAACCTGTCAAAGCACATTATGGAGTCTTTCCAATCTGCTGGAGCGGGCAAAGCAGAGCTTCCCAAAGATTGGCTGAAGACTACCATCAACGAGTTCATCAACCTTCCATCGACTGAAGAAGAAACAGAAGTTGAACAACATCCCTTCTTCGAAGCCTTTGCCACCTATATCAACGGCAAGAAGTTCGCCCCCAATCGCAAAAAAGGATATGTCGTGCTTGAGAGGATACTCCATCGCTATGAGCTGCACACAGGCACGTCCATAACCTTTGAGAGTCTTACTGCTGATACACTCCGCGACTTCGAGAACTTCCTGAAAGAAGAACACACCTATGCAGATACCGTGATGAAAACCGAAATCATTGACGGCGAGAAAAAGGAATACACCTATTTCGACATCTGCAAAGAGCAAGGTTTGATTAAACGCAAGATGGAGCCAAGAGGCGGAAACGCCATCAGCGATCTAATGCGCAGATTCAGGGCGTTTGTTCGTTGGGCAAATGGTCTCGACAAAGATTATAAGCTGGTGGTACCCATCACTCAGAACAATCCCTTCAATGCCTATGCTGTGCCAAAAGAGATTTACGGCACACCTTATTATATTACTATAGACGAGCGCAACCAAATCTACAACGCTCAACTTGACGAGCCTCTGGCAACCCAAAGGGATATATTTGTATTCCAATGCTGCATCGGTTGCCGCGTGTCCGACCTGTGGGACATGACCAAGAAGAATATAGTCAATGGTGCTGTCGATTATATCGCCGACAAGACCAAGGACGAAAATCCCAGAACAATCCATGTCCCGCTCAACAAACAAGCCTCCGAAATCTTGGAGAAATACAAGGACTATCAAGGGGAAAGACTCTTCCCTTTCACCACCCAGCAGCAATACAATGAAGACATTAAAAAAATCATGGAAGCCGTGGGCATCACTCGTTTGGTGACCGTGCTCAATCCCACCACAAGAGAAGAGGAAAAACGCCCCATCTCCGAAGTGGCCAGCAGCCACATGGGAAGACGCACCTTCATCGGCAACTTGTATAAAAAGGTGAAAGACCCGAACCTAATTGGCTCGTTGTCTGGTCACGTAGAAGGCAGCAGGGCATTCGTCCGCTATCGCGACATCGACGAGGACATGAAGAAAGAACTTGTATCATTGTTAGACTAAAAGGAGAAGATTATGGAATATACCAAGAGTCAAATACTGAAGATAACGGAAGAGCAAAAGCCTATCATATTCAAAGCACTTGAAACCATTGACGAAAACGTGGCCTATATCAGAACCGAAGAAGGTTACAATATAAAGTGTCAATTGTATGTTGATGGAGCGTTGGAGAAACTTAGTAAAGCGTTTGAAATCATCAGTGACCTTATTGTTGACACAGACGATTATCCACTTGGCGTTGAAATCTTCGAAAAGTTAATGCCTGTATGGAGAAAGTACTGCACAGGTGCCACAAGAGGATTGTTTAGAATCCATGAAGCTGCCTACAAAGTTCAAAGCATAATAAACTACTTCGAGAAGTGGATAAAGAAACAAGAACAAAAAACAACAGTGTATGATTCCCTTGCAGCTTTTGAGAAGTTGGCACATGATTGCATAGCGTTCATTGGCCTCAAGTATGGTACGAGAAAAGAGAAGCCGAACTCCCAGGACTTTATCCTCAAACAGAGGGATTCGTACCGAAAAATGGCACCAGTATCAGAATTAACCTACGAAGTAAAGAAACACATTGAAAACTGCAAAACACAATCAGAAATAGACCTATATATTTGTTCGTTGTTGCTTCCTTTTAAGGAATTATGTGAAGTATTGAGACCATCTGTCCCATCCGAAGAATCACAAACGTTTATAAAGTTGCTTTGTACAGGCTTCAACTATCACGGTAAAGATAATCCGGACTCAATAGAACGTGTATTGCGAGGTTTGCTCAATGACATGAATAAATTTGCAAAAGGGCTGTATGATGTGTTGATTCAAAACGGCATCGACTTAAACAAATACCAACAAAAAACGGGTGTGTATTTGCGAAGGGAATGGAATCCAGCTGAGGGATTGTATTTTGAACTTGACAACTGGGATCTGATAAAATCTTTGTCACTAGAAGATGCCCCCTCTGAAAGTTTATCACAAGAGGATGCGCCCTCTGAAAGTCAGTCAGATATATCTAATATTTTAAACGACAAAATCCTGAACGCTTTACCTGATATCTACGATTATCTTCGCAATGATGGAGTAATTGGCGTCAGTTTGACCAAAGTTGATTTTATCAAT
Source organism: uncultured Bacteroidia bacterium (assembly GCA_902789915.1). Lineage (GTDB taxonomy): Bacteria > Bacteroidota > Bacteroidia > Bacteroidales > F082 > Limimorpha. The sequence goes on from CADAPW010000010.1 coordinate 12,898, forward strand.
TGTATTTCAAAAGGCGTTTTGACTAGCATGAAAAAAGAAGACAAGCATTCTTCATGGATAAAGAAAATAGCGAAGATGAAAGAATTTATCAAGTGTATAAAACCATACTTTAATGATAATTGGTATATTTCAGTGTACACTTCAGCAGGATTGACAGAACGAAAAATTCAACAATACAATACCGACAACACGGCTGATTTGGAGAAAGACATAATGGGAATTTTGAAACGGTTTGGGGTACAATAAACCTCTTGCCTCATTTTTCAGCGTATTTTTCTCACTTTTGCGTTTCGTATTTTTTACAACCGATTGGGTTACAAGCACTTAATCGGTTTTCTTTTTGCATTTGCCTCACCTTGTTTCACTTGCCACATCAGATTTTTGCTTCCGCAAGTTGCAAGAGAATGACTTGCTGCAATGCCCGAAGCAGTCAGAGGGCAACCAATATTCAAAAAAGATGAATATTTCAGAACTTGCGCAGTGCGCACCCGCAATCAACATTACCATCACGGCAGCGGACTTAAAGGACTTTGCCACCCAGCTGATTGCAGAAACCAAAGCCGAATTGGAGCAGACCGTCCGCGAAAGCAACGCCGAAGCCTACCTTACAGGTGAGAAGGTCATGGAAATGCTTGAGATTTCCAAAGCCACACTTTGGCGTTGGAAGCAGAGAGGCTACCTTACCCCAGTAAGATTGGGTGGTAACGACCGCTACAGACTAAGCGACATCAAACACATTCTTGAGAAAGGAGGCCCAAAATGAGCGACTCGAAACTGATTGGCATCAGCATCGCTGATATGGCGACTGACCCCAGCGACACCATCCGCCAGTGTCCCTATGTACAAGCATTCTTAAAAGCTAACACCCAGCAGGTCGATAGCACGAATAACGTAAGTACGCATAACGACCTCAATGATTGGCTCGATAATCAGGATGTTATGTTTAAACTTCACATGAGCTTGCGCACCTTACAAACCCTGCGAAGCAACGGTACTTTGCCATATTCGCGGATAAGGAACAAAATATACTACCGCCGCAAGGATGTCGAAAGACTCCTTAACGATAACTATTCAAAGAAAGGAGGCCACCAATGAAAAAAGCGACCCCCGAAAGAGCCGCCCTACAAGACAAGGCAAAGGTACAAAAAAACTCCAAATACATCACTGTAAATGTTGAAAAATCATTGTCTCCTACAATGATTCTTTCAACGATAACAACAGCCTGTAACAAAACCTTGGAGGAGGAGAACAACATGAGTATCTTAAAAGCAATCGATGAGGATTTGGAGAAGTCAGAAGCTGTAAAAGAAGCAATTCCAGAAACCGTTGGAATGCTCATTATCAAGTCGGCCAACCAAACCTTGATGGAGGCGAAACAACGACCCGACCCAAAATCACTATGGCTCTCGTTATGGTATGAAGGCGAAGTCTGCTGCCTGTTCGCTGACAGCAATGTCGGCAAATCCATTTACGCCGTCCAGATTGCCGAAAGCATAGCGAGAACTCAACGAGTACTGTACTTCGATTTTGAGTTGTCGGACAAGCAGTTTCAACTCCGATACACTGACGACGACGGGAATGTGTATCACTTCCCAGACAACTTTCTTCGAGGGGAAGTCAATAAAGAATTATTGGATGTCACCCACTTTGAGGACGACATTATCAACAATATCGAGGCTGCTGCCAATACATCAAGCGCAAAAGTGCTAATCATTGATAATCTGACATGGATTTGCAGCAACAGTGAGAAAGGAGATGTTGCGGGGAAATTCATGATGAAACTAATTGCATTAAAAAAGAAGTATAATCTCTCCGTTCTTATCATCGCTCACACCCCAAAACGCAGTCTGTCAAACCCGCTAACACAAAATGACTTGGCGGGAAGCAAGAAACTCTTCAACTTTTTCGATAGTTGCTTCTCTATCGGCAAGAGTGCGAAGGACGGCGGACTGCGGTACATCAAACAGATGAAAGTCCGTCACGGTGAGTTTATGTATGGTGCAGATAATGTAATTGTATGTCAATTAGACAGCATCAATGCATTCCTGCAATTCGTGCCGATAGGTTATTCAAGCGAGCGTGAGCATCTTAAAGAGCGGTCTGAGAACGATTTGTCGGAACTTGAAAACGATGTCATGGAACTACACAACAAAGGTCTTTCCATTAGAGAAATCGCAGCTCAATTAGGCATAAGTAAATCCACGGTTCAACGTATCATCAAGAAACACAAAAAGTAGTGTCCCAAGTGTCCCACTGTCCCAAGTGTCCCTACTATGGGACAGTGGGACAGGTGGGACAGTTGAACAAGAAAGGAGAACCAATGATGAACTATCACCTTGAAAAATACCACGGCAGAGCCACGCGCCACGAGTGCCCTAATTGCCACGACCCTCATTCATTCACCTACTATGTTGATGAGAACAACCAGCCTCTAGACCCGACTTGCGGCAGGTGCGACCATGAAAGCAGTTGCGGCTATCATTACACCCCAAGCGAATACTTCCAAAACCATCCTGGCGAGCAACAATCAAAGACATTTGTGCCTAAGATGCCATATCAACCCAAACCACCCAAACCACTTTGCACCATCCCTTTCAAGTACGTCCTTCGGTCGGCAAGTTACAACAGCGTGTTTATCAAATTCCTTTGTGGCTTGTTTGACAAAGACACCCTTGACAGTCCAACGATAAAAAGACTCGGTGAACTGTACGCCATCGGTGCCACAAACGACATGGACGTTATCTTTTGGCAAATCGACATCAATGGCAAAGTAAGGACGGGTAAGATAATGAAGTATAGTGAAGATGGCCACCGCATCAAAGACGGGTACGGCGTGAATTGGGTTCATGCTAAGATGAAGAAAGAAGGTCTTTTGTCTGACGATTGGGAGTTGACGCAATGCTTGTTTGGCGAGCATTTGTTGAACTGGTCGATGAACAAAAACAAAACCGTTGTGCTCGTCGAGAGCGAGAAAACCGCCTTGATTGGCGCAGCTTGCTATCCCCAATATCTGTGGCTTGCCACAGGTGGTAAATCCCATTTGGCAAACGAGAAAATGAAGGTGCTATCCGGCAGGACGGTGTTAATGTTTCCCGACGTTGACGGTTACGATAAATGGGTTGAAAGCGCTAAAACCCTCACATACTGTAAAACTATCGTTTCCGATGCTTTGGAGAAGAACGCAACACCTGAGCAACGAGCCGCCAAGGTTGATATTGCCGATGTGTTGATTGCCGAATTGAAAAACGGTTATGTTCCACCAAAACCCGAAACAGAATATCAATGGTTATTGGGCAAACCGAAAACCGCCTTGGAATCGATGCTGGAAACCCAACCAGCTATTCAATACCTAATTGACGAGTTGGGGCTTGTTGAGGAAGGATAGGTCAAGACAGCACAATCCGTATTCCTATCATTTGTTTTTCATCCCATGTGCCCCTACGGTGCATGGGATTTTTTATTCTTTTTCATTCATATTCGTTTTTTTCCTAATTTTGCCCTTGCTTTGAACCACCGTAGGTGGTTTAAGCAGAACATATTGACAAAAGGCGTTTTCTGAACGCTTTGGTTTTGACGAAGTAAGAATCTCGCAACTTCGAACTGATTGTCAAAAACAAAGCAACGGAAACGCCCCTTGTAGTGATTATACATTCCTGTATATATCATTTGCGTGGGGCTTTCGACGTTGCTCGTTTCGACAATCAGGGCAATGCGAGAGCCTTTACTTCGTGGAACGGGCATCAGACAGGCTCCACGTCTTTTTTCTTGAATTTTATGGTTGATGGAGTCGAGCCATATTGGTTGAGATACGAATAGATGGAGCATTCGGGGAAATCCGGGTTAGGTAGTCGGATTGAACATATTTTAGAGGAAATCACGGAACAATACCTTGAAAAAGACAGGTATAATCGTCCGTGGATTATCGGTTTTAGTGGTGGCAAGGATTCAACGGTGCTTCTCACCCTTGTCTGGATAGCAATGAATAGGCTAAAAGAGAAGGGTGAGAATCTTACAAGACGAGTGTATGTCGTCTGTAATGATACCATGGTGGAGAATCCCGTAATCGAAGAATATGTCATCAATGTACTTGACAAGATAGACCGTGCGGCAAAAGAGCAGAAGATGCCTATTTCGGTCACCCGCACCACTCCTACAATTGAAGATTCGTTTTGGTGCTGTGTCATCGGAAAAGGTTATCCTGTCCCCAATAATTCTTTCCGGTTCTGCACGGAAAAGATGAAGATAAAACCAACCTCTCAGTTTATTACCGACCAAGTGTCCGCTGACGGTGAAGCCATCGTTCTTGTTGGCACTCGTTTGTCGGAAAGCCAAGCCCGTGAGCGTTCAATCAAACGGCATGAGATAAAAGGGCATCGTCTATCGAAGCATCCTTTGAACCCCAACACATACACATATGCACCAATAAAAGAGCTAATGCTGGAAGAGGTTTGGTGGATTATCAATGCAATTCCATCTCCTTGGGGATTTGACAATAAGATTCTGTTTGACATCTATCGTGATGCGTCTGCCGACGACTACGAATGCCCCACTGTTGTCACCGACGATAGCCATCGTTCCTGCGGGCAAAGCCGCTTTGGTTGTTGGATTTGCACTGTAGTTAAGGAAGACAAATCAATGTCTTCGCTTATCAATAGTGGCGTGGTCTGGATGAAACCTTTGCTGGATTTCAGAAATCGCTTGGTGGAAAACAGAAATGTTTCAGAGTTGAGATGCGATACAAGGCGAAACGGCCAGAGAGCTGTTGACGAAACGGGGCACAACATGGGTAACTATACAATGGCCTATCGTACTCAGTTACTCCGAGAGTTATTGACTATACAGAAAGAAACACAAGACTATAGAGCAAGTATTGACCTGATTACGAATCAAGAGCTAATCGCCATTCAAGTTCTTTGGTATCGTGACGGCAATTTCTCAACTACTGTCAACGACATCTACAACGAAGTTTACGGATATAATATCCCCAACACAAATATGGGTTTACAGGAGCGCATTCTCCTCGAAAAGTCATGTTCTAATAATCCAAAGCATTTCACTCTCATACAAGAACTGCTGGCTCTCCAGAAGAACAAAGTACTTTTGATGCGCAAATATGGTCTGCAAACCGATCTTGAGTCCAGGTTGGAGAACTATATTAAAGAGGAGGTGGGCAAATGATTATTAACAGCATAACACTATTTAACTACCGTTTGTACGAAGGTACAAATACTATAAAGTTTTCGCCTGCCGACCCCAAAAACATATACTTGATTTCAGGGGAGAACGGGTTTGGGAAAACGACCTTCTTGCATTCTCTTCTATGGTGTCTTTATGGTCGATTGATTTCAGATATTGAAGCGGAGACAAGAAAAGATATTGCCGCTTTAGGATATAACGCCTACTTAAAATCCAACTTAAACCACAATGTCAAGAAGGCGTATGAAGAGCTTGATGACAAAGTAAAAGCTGGAATAAGAAAAAGTGGCTATTCATTGGAATACGCCCACCTTTCCCAAGTTACCAACTACTATGTCAGTATAGAATTCACGGATGTGATAATTCCTTCTCTTCCGTGCACTACTTTAACCATCTGTCGCTCATACGACATGGTTCTTGAAAAAGAGACTGTGGAGATTTTGATTGATGGTGCCAAGAACGAACTAACCCGAGAAATAGGCCCAGAAATCTTTATCAATGATTTCATTTTGAACAAAGATATAGCACAGTTCTTTTTCTTCGACTCTGAACAAATTGTATCGCTAGCTGAAACCAACACGCCCACGGAACGCCGTCGGTTGTGTTCTGCATACAACGAGGTTCTGGGAGTACGAAAATACGAAGACTTAAAGAAAAACTTGGAAAACATTAGGCTTCGTTTCCGGAAAAAATCATCAGACATAGAACACAGAGAACACTTGCTGTCTTTGATATCGAAACGAGATGGATTAAATTCGAAGATAGATCAGGTAAGGAAAGACCTTGAAAGCGCGGAAAGCAATCTTGCCGAATTGCGCAATGAGGATGGAGAACTGCAAATGCGCATGGTGAGAGAAGGAAATAACACAACGAGAGAGGAGATAAGCAGATTAGAAAGCGTTATCAAGGTGACCAAACAGAAAGACGAAGAATACAAAGGTCAGTTGAAACGTTTCCTTGAATATGCACCACTGGCAATAGCAGGAAATCTTTTGTGTCAAACAAAACAACAAGTCGAACGCGATTTTAAGTTAAAGAGTGCCAATAACGACCAACTGAGCAGGAATTATATTGTGTCTGAAATCTCGCAAGATTTACAACTGATGTTGAAGGAACTCCCTTGTGAGAAAGAAACCAGCGAGTTGTTAAGAAAGGAAATTCAAAAAGTATTGGACAAACACATCGACTCTAACAACCTTTCTGACATTCAGATTTCGTTGACGGATGATGAATACGAGGAATTCATTTCAGTTTATAATCATATTACCACAACATATCGTTTGGAATTTGAAAGACTTTCGGATGACTATAGAAAGAACAAGCAGATTCTTGAAAGAAATAGTCGAAGGTTGTCGAGCATTAACTGTAACGAAAGTGATGAACTGATTAAAAACATCAGAGCACAAAAAAACAAGGTTGAAGACGAGATAATTCGTGTTGACAAAAGAATCAAATGTCTGCACGAAACCATGGGTGTTCATATTCAAGAACTTGCTACAACCAGCAAACAGATAACTGAAATAAGCAAATTAGTAAGCTTGGATGACATCGACGAGAAAAAGGACATCCTATCCAAACAACTAATAGAAGAATTGTCTGATTTTTTGTATCAACTAAAGATTGAAAAGAAATACTCGCTTGAACGGAGAATCAAGTCAATCTTAAACACATTGATGCACAAGGCTGATTTTATTGGACACGTAGAGGTTGCTGTTTCAGATGATGATATGGACATAGAATTATACTCTGTGGATGGAATGAAGATTCCTAAAGACACATTGTCAAAGGGCGAACAACAATTGTATGCCACCTCTATTTTGAAGGCTCTGGTTGAAGAAAGCGGAATACAGTTCCCTGTTTTCATAGACAGCCCGCTTCAAAAGTTCGACAAGAGTCATGCAACGAAAATCATTACTGAGTTCTATCCAAGCATCTCCAAACAGGTTGTCCTTTTCCCGCTATTGCATAAGGAACTTACAACAGACGAGTTCGAGATGATGAAGGATTCAGTAAACGAGACATTCATCATCAACAACGATACAACGCACTCCTACTTTGAGAAAGTGCCTATTGATAATTTTATGACCTACTGAAACTATGTTTACACAGATAAGGACAAGCGCGAAAAACAGAGACGTGGTGACGTTTTTAACCCGAAAGTTTGGTTTGGGTGCTGAAAACATCATCGCCCGTATCGCTATTGCCTATTCTCTTCAACAGGGTAATAGGTTCTCTCCTTTGAGTATTCAGGACTCAGGCGGAAAAGAATATAGCAAAAACGTTTTGTTCGGGAACTTATATCCCATCTATGCTGCCATGATGTGCAAATACTATAACATCAAGATGAGTGATAAAGATTTGCCGAGATACTTCAAGATTCACTTGGACGATGGTTTAGTGCTAATTATGGCTGAAGTAAAAGACAATCCTAATCTTATAGGTTTTGATTACATTTTCGATAAAATAAAAGTTGGATTGGAAGGAATATGCTAACTGATTGTCATTTCAAATATGATTACTACTCCGGCAATCACGAGCCAAAAGAGTTCTTCACAGAAGCTCTGATTGAAAGCAAGTCGTTTGACCTGGGATTGGGATTTTTCTCTTCAAGTGCAATCAATTCACTTGCTAACGGTTTTGCTCTCTTCATCGCACAAGGTGGAAAGATGAGAGTAATCATAAATGACATTTTAACAAATGAGGACAAACAAGCAATAAGCCAAGGCCAAAAAGAAGAAGTAGAAGATGCTCTTTGCAAACGAATAATCTCAGATATTGAGAAAATGAAAGATACGTTTTCTCGATCTAATGAATTATTCTTCCGTTGCTTTTCTTATTTGGTTTCTATCGGAAGAATGGAGTTTGTTGCCACGTTATCCTCTAAGGGCGGAATGACACACGACAAGTACGGCATCTTTACAGACGAGTTAGGAAATAAGGTTGCATTCATTGGGTCTGTGAATTTTACGAGGACAGCATTGGAGCAAAACGCCGAGTGCTTAACCACCTTCACTTCGTGGGAAGACGCTTCGCGTGTAGAGAATTATCAGAAAAAGTTTGACGAATGTTGGAGCGAAGACAATGTTCACCTGATACGCATCCCCATTGAAAAAGTAAAGACATATATCACCGACAACTATCCTTCTCGTGATGTTCAGCAGCTTCTTGATGAATCAATAAGCCTTCGTGAAAGCACCTTGAAGGAGCACCCGTTGCCGTCATATCTTATCGAAAAACTTGAGCGCAAAGAAGTGGAACCAAGATTCCCATTCCCAAAAGAACGAGAAATCCAAATTAAAGCCAATGATGCGTGGAAGAAAAACGGAAGAAAAGGCATCTTCGCGATGGCTACGGGTTCAGGAAAAACAGTTACTGCTTTGAATTGCCTGCTTCATTTCTACAAGGAATTTGGCTATTACAAAGCGTTAATTGTGGTGCCTACACGAGCTCTCGCTTTACAATGGGAGTCTGAGGTAAAGAACTTTAATTTTCAAAATGTCATATCCACCCATACAGATAAAGATTGGAAAGAAACACTGAGCCGCTATTCTACCCGCAGCTTGCTCAAACCAAATCGCAACATTATCATTGTCACCACTTATGCAACTTTTATTAGAAAGCATATTCAGGATTTCGTTTCGAATACAAATGGGATGGATTCATTTGTATTGATTGCAGACGAGGTGCATAATATGGGAGCGGCGGGGCCAATAAAACATCTTCCCAAGCGGATAGAAAATAGAATTGGTCTATCGGCCACTCCCGAAAGGGTGTATGACGAAGGTGGGTCAAAAGAAGTATACGCTTTCTTCAATTCATATCCCCCGTATTACACTTATCGATTCACGATGAAGGAAGCCATTGATTCGAAGATACTTTGTCCATACGAATACTATCCAGTATTTGTAAATCTCACACGTGAGGAAATGTATCAATACAACGTAAAGACGGAGCAGCTTCGGAAGTTTATTGACCCCGAAACAGGAAAATACAAAAAAGAGGCTGAAATGCTACTTATGGCACGAAAACGCATTGTGCATAAAGCGGCCATGAAAAAGCAAAAGGTTGCTTCATTGTTGGATGAGCGCAAGGCACAGGGGAAACTGAATTACACTTTCGTGTTTGTGCCAGAAGGATATGAACCAGATTATGCGGAAATAGACGACGCAGACATTGACCCCGAGGACATTCACATCATTGATGAATACTCGCAAATGTTTAAGAGCAGGAAGTATTCGTACCACCAATATATAAGCGGACTGGATGACGCGCCATCTATACTTGACGCTTTCGAACGAGGCGATATTCAAATATTGCTATCAATGAAGTGTTTAGATGAGGGTGTGGACATCCCTCGTGCGCAATATGCCATCTTTATTTCGAGCACTGGAAATCCGAGGCAATTTATTCAGCGAAGAGGTAGGGTGTTGAGAACCTGTAAGGGCAAGGATAAAGCTTATATTTGGGATATGATAGTGGTGCCACCAGACATCGTAAAATCAGCCTCACAGACTGACATTAACCTGTTCACAGGCGAGCTAAGAAGAGTCCTAAACTTTGCAGCTCTTGCCGACAACAAGATGGAGATACTATATGGCGAATTAAGAGAAATCTGTTCAACATTAAACGTAGACATGTTTAAGATGTTGGAAGATGAAGAAGAACAATACAAACCCAAAGGAGAATAATAGCTATGGCAATTCAAGATGAGATGTACAAAATGATTGAAAATGAAATCAATCAAACGGTTGCTGAAGATCGGCAAAACATCATTGTCGATTATGAAAAAGCCAAAGAAGTGGCAAGGATGCTTGCCGAACTCAGTACGGAAAGAGAGGAGGCCGACTCTCTTGTTAACCAATACATGGCGGGAATAAAGAATATTTGTCGCAAATAAAACATCATAGTATGATAATCAATAGCATTACAATCAATAATTTCCAGTCCTATTACAAGGACATAACTATTGAGTTCGGCAAAGGATTGAACTTGATTATTGGAAATGGAGGAAAGGGCAAATCAAAACTCTTTAATGCGTTTTATTGGGTTTTATTTGGTGATATATACATAACCAGTGAGGGTTGGTGTTCCACAAAACTTCTGCCGAGAAGCGCAAGCGGTTCTCTCAACCGTTACGAGTTTATCAATAAGAAAATCCTTTCAGAAGCGAAGGTTGGGGAAGTGGTATCATGCAGCGTCCTTCTCGAACTGACTGACGACAATAAGAACCAATTCCAAATTGAGCGCAGTGTTTCCGCAAAACGGAAAGACTCTGATAATTGGGATGAGGTTGCAGCATGGGCTGTATCAGAAGAAAGTGTTAAGGTGACATTTGAAACCCGAACTGGAACAAAGACCGTGGTGGATGATATTGCCGAAGGGAAAATAGCAGAATTGTTCCCTGAAGGTATTCGTGGATATATTTGGTTCCAAGGTGAGTCTCTTGACACTTTGATTGATTTCCGAAAAAAAGAGAACTTGAAAGATGCCGTAAACCATATTTCATATTACCCGTACTACGAAAAACTTTCAGAAATCATCTCCTTGGCAAAACGCAAAATAGAGAAAGCCGAGTCAACTCATCTAAAAGAAGCAAATCGGCAAAATCAAGAGGCCAAAGCCTTGATTAGTAGAAGGGATTATTTGCGGAGTTGTATTGACAACGAAGAAGCAAACAAAAAAAGAATAGAGGGTATTATAGATCAGATTAAAATTGCTTTGGCTGATGATGAAGGCAAAATAAGTGGATTGGCTGGATTCACAGGATTGGTTAAAGAATATGATGATTGTGAGAAAGCAATTGCCGATATAAATAACGAACTTACGAACCTTGATAATCGGCAACGAGCCCTTTTGCCCTCTTTGTGGATACTTAGAGGCACCAATTCCATGATAAGAAAATGCAAGAGCATTATTAAGAGTCATGTTGAGGAAGAGTACACGGCTCCAGAGAAAAAATACCTTGATAATCCCAGCAGGGCAAAACTGGAAGAGATATTAAAAAACAAGGTGTGTTATGTGTGTGGCTCACCTGTTGACGAAGAACATCACGAGGCGGTCGAGTATATCACAAACCGTTTACGTCTTCAAGAAGAGTATTTACGTGAGATGGAAGAGTACACATCCAACCTCGAACAGTCAAAACAATTCAATATGTTCGTGGGTAAAATTCAGGATTACCCAGATTCCTTACTTGTTTCTCTTGGACAGATTGACAAACAGTATGGAGATTTAGAGGATAGAATTGAAGTCCTTCTTTCCAAGCGTAAAAAATTACAAGGGAAGAAACGCGAATTGGATGATAAAATGGAAGATGTAAAACGCAGGTACAACATTGACCCTCGTCGCGAAGCAGCTCAAACATCCGTGTTGAATAGTAATATTCGAGCCTCCAGAACAAACCTTGAAAAACAACAGGGATTACTTCGTGCTTGCGTTGCTTCTATTGCCGAAAACAAATCAAAACTGGAAGTTGCGGAAAAAGAATACGCAAAGGTGGCATCAGCAAGCAATGTAACCAGCGTTCCAGAAACAGAATGGAAGCATATTTCAACATTCCTTGAAGCAATTTGTGCGTCAGTGCAGGAAAAGGCCAGAATCGAATTGCTCCATAAGATAGAAGAACGCTCCAATGAATTTTATGAGAAATTTACGGAGCACGATAGGGGATATAAGGGTATGGTGGAAATTGATGATGATTATTCTATCAAGTTTGACGCTGGTCTCAATACGAGCCATGAAGACCGAAAGAAGATGAGCATCATCAATGCTTTGCTTTCACTTAATCAAGAAGCTATTGGCACATACTATCCGTTTATCAGTGACGCACCAACATCCAGCTTTGACCCCGACACTACCCATAAATACCTAATGGGCATCAAGGACATCTTTGGTCAATCGATTATCATGACAAAAGATGTTGTAATTGATAGTGACAATTACAAGGAACTTTTCAATGAAAAGAAAGTGTCCAGAATATTTCTTTTAACCAGCAACACTTTCGGAAAGACCGAAGGTGAACCTCAAATCAATGAAGTGGCCACTCATGTTGAACGTTTAAAATAAACTGCCTTATGGAAAACATTTTTGATATAAAATTCACCTACGAACAATACGTTAGGGACAGAGTAATTCTTAAATTCTCCAACAAACAGGGTGGTGATTACAATGTGTTTTCTTCCTACTGGCAGTGCTTTGCTTGGGCTGCGGTAATTGGTTTTCTAAGAGACGAAAGAAAACCATTAGGCTCTCCTTTGGCAGACCGACCCTTTAGCCTTCGGACAATGCAAAACAATGAAGGAGAAAAGGTGGCTCAAGCTCTAATCTGTATGTGTATTGCGAAGAATGAATCATTGGATATAATGAAGAACCCAACAGAAGCGATAAATATGATAAATGAATATGCAAATGCTGGGTTTTACCATATTCTCAAATTGATTGAAACTGGTGAGAACTCATTCAATGATATGCAGCAGGTTTTGAAGGAGATATTCAGTAGAGGAGAAAAGACGAAAAAAGACACCCAAAAAGAAGAGGTTTTAGAACAGGTGGAAATTACTCCAAAGCCTATTGTTGAATCACCTACGGTTAGTACAAAGAAGACTGCTCGTTGGAGGACAACTGAAGTCAGAGATTTGATAAGATACTTCAAACAAGGCATGACACTTGAACAATTGGCTGCAACCTTTAACAAGTCGGTGGAGAGTGTGATCGAATGTCTTCAGAAAAACGAAGTGTATGAACAGTGACACCCGCAACTAAGTCGTTAGCGCAAAAGTACTCATACGGATTCTGTCCCTCTTATCCCAACCCTGCCAAGGTGTTCCGCCCCCAGCGAAGCGTTTGTCTTGTGGCCGTCAGTGCTACGGGCTACCATTCCGCTACGGCCACGGTTCGTACCTCTCTGTGGCCTACCACATCGTGTTCATCCCAACCAGCCGCACAAGCCTAAGCTGCTGGCATTCGCCGCTTCGGTCGCTACACGGGCGTTTTCACCTCCGCAAACGAGGCTCCCTCAGCTTCATCGTGAGTGTCCAACCCTTCGCGCCCTGACAACTACCTTCCGCTCCGACGGGCAGACAATGGCTCCGTAAACTCCGCCGTTGTCTGCTCGCTCCGCTACAGTCCGTCGTCAGGTCGCCCAACCGCACCAGCCACACCATCGCTGGAAAGCTACACATAAAAAGAAGCTTGTTGTGCCGTAGTCGGTCGCGCCGTCTCTCACGCACAAAACGCCTGTTCCGCTCACCTACGCGGCCAATACCAGCAGCCGCACCCCGTATGAAAGCCTCAACCCTTCTCAACAAGTCCTATCTGTCCTATAAGCCCTCTAATTGGCTTCTACCAACCAAGCCGCCGCTGTCATGGTTTTTGCAGAAGGGAACTTTTACCTTGCCTCCCCAATGCTGTTCGGTAATGCCGCCGATCAGGGTGGCTGTCCTCGTTCCTGCGGGAGACCACTCTGCTCGTCAGCAACACCGCCCAGCGGCCGCGCGACGGCCAGCCTCTACTTCTCAATCGCCCTGGGCAAGAGTCGTGGCGGACGAAAGCCTTATCTGTTTTTCTTTCAGCCCATACCCGCCAACGACACATGCCCAGTGCGGCTTCATGGTAATTGAAAGCCCATACTTCTCCGAAAGTCTTATGAAAGGCCGTCGCGCCTGTCGCACATCTTAAGCTCTAACCGAGCAAAAACCCCGCCAGCGGCTGACCAACTGCTATCTCAAAAACTTTTACTATCTTTGAAGCATTAAAATAACAATACCATGAAGAAATACTCACATGCTTGGATAGCATTTATGGCTATCAAACGATTGGAAGTCATCGCCACCACCGAAGACCAATCCGTCATTAAAGGTGTCAGCGAAGATGTACGGAAAGAAGCAAAGGCTTTGGTCAGATGGTTCAAAAACTATCGTGACTTCGTCATACAAGGTGCTTGGTACCCCGATGAGGTGTTCAAGGACATGGCCACCAGCCACATCGTCAAGTACAAGCCTTCCGAAGATGGCCCTTACACTACATTCGGGAAACTACCTTCCACCCATACCATCTACGAGAAGATGCGCAAGTCATCGCCGCTGTTCAACAAACCCTACAAGTTTGAGAGCGGCAACTGTGCTGACCGTTGCGAGTCCATTTCCCACAGCATCGTTGACAACTTCAAGATGCTACACCGCGAGGACAGAGGCTGTCCAATCGCTACTACGGGAAACCACATCGCCATGCGCTTCTTTATCCTCAGTCACTATGTCGCCGACTGTCACATGCCATTGCATTGTGACAGTCGCCCATTCTCCGATGAGAAAGGCATACATGGTGCCATCGAGAAAAAATGGGAAGACCAGGTCAACAAGTCCTACAAGATTGACAAGGACAACAACCGATTCTTCTACGACCCTGACGGTTATCCCTTGCCACTCAATCCCACGCCCTTTGTTTTGGAAGTGGAAAACGAAGTGGCCACAAGGAAATATGTCCACGGTTGGGGAGGTGACAACGGCAACACATGGGACTTCATGAGTGCCGTATCACAATACTCCTATTTGTTCTCGTACTACCTCATTCCCGACACCTTCAAGAACACTCAGACCATGCAAGAGTTCATGGAGCAAACCGAATGGGGTCAGAACTTCGACAAATACAGCAAGATGATATTTGGTGATGCCATCGACTCCATCGCCCGTATCTGGCTCCGTGTCTGGATTAAGTACAAAAAGTGGTTGAAATAACCACATCATCCCACGCACAACCCTCCCAATAAAAAACCGAGGGGGAAATCGGTGTTCCCTTCGTCGCCGCTTCTTGCGGTTGCCTTGGTGTGCGCAAGGCTATAACGAGCGCTGATGAAAACAAAATGCTGAGCTCCGCAAGCTCCGTGCGCTTTTGCTTTCATCGGCGGCCTTGCGCAACACCGCCGCGGCTCTTCGCTGTCCCGCGACAAGCGTTCCGCTGCGCTCCACTGGCGCGGCTCCAGCGAGCGTTTGCGGCTCCAAGGCCAACCGCTTTCGTGGCTCCTCGCTCGCTCGGGGCTTTCTTGTCGCCCCCCGAACCCCCAAGCGGTGCTCGTACCTCGCATCTTTTTAACGGGGGTCGCCGCGCCCCTTTTGTTTTGCGCCCCTGCTTGCGCGTCCGCCCGGCGGTTCCCTTTGTGGTGCGCTAAAGCACATCTTGTTTCGCCCCCTCATCGTTGCCACCTCAGCCCGCATGGCATCCGCTGGTGCCTGCCTCCTCGGGGTCGCCGCCGCAAAGGCACGCCCGCCGCCGCTTCGGATTGTAACCGTGCGCGGCACCTGTCGGGCGGGTCGGCCGCGCTGGCGCGAACGGGGCGCAGGGTATCCCACTCTCGTTAGTCGTTTAGGCTCGGTTTTCTCATTCTTGCGTGAGTGTCACCGCCCCTTAGCCGCAGGCGCTTTTCCCCCTTTCGGTTTTTTCCAACGCGCAGGCCATGCCACCGTCACCCCCGTCCACCACCCCAGAATTTGGAACAGCTCGCTCCGCTAAAGCTCCGCTCGAGCAACCACCATCGTCCCCACCACCACCCTAAACTTACTATAATTTGTGTAGTATTCGGTCAATGTCTCTTTGCTTATAGCGCGGCTTGTTACCGATGTAAATCTTAGTAAGATAGCCTTCATTATGCCACCGCCACAATGTCGTGAGATTCACGCCCAACTGCTCCGCTGCATCTCTGGGCTTAATTAGCAGATCGGCTTCAGCTTCCTTCTTTTTATTTTCAAAAAAGAGTTGCATACGAGTATCAACAATGTTGTTGATGATGTCTTCTAAATCATCTTTCCCGATGACATACTGAATCTGGTTGTATTTCTCCATATCTGAAAGATTTAGTTGCCACAAAGATAGCAGTCATTGACGGCTTAGTGTCTCGTTCTATGGGTACGGTGCCTAAAAAAGCCAAGCCCTTAAATAAACTACGCCCCTCTAACGCGGGTCTCCGTTTGCCGTTAAGGCACTTGCTTTTTTAGCCACCTCGTTGACGACCCATAGCGCAATCTTTGTCTTTTTTTGAGTGTTGAATATTTTTTTCTACGCAAATCAGCGCAAAGCAAAGCATAAGAATCCAATGTAACCAACTGTAAATAAAATAGTTATACATTTGCGAAAATTCAATTAAACAACTTAATTATTCACACTTAAAATACTTAAAACTATGGGTAAAATTAAGCAAGGAATCCTGGGTGGATTCAAAGGTAAGGTTGGCACGGTCATCGGTGCCAGCTGGAACGGCATCGCCTACATGCGTGGCCTTGCCCAATCCGTCAAGAACCCGAAGACCGCCAGTCAAGTGACGCAGCGCGGCTTCTTCAGGGAAGTCTTGGACATCGCTGGCCAACTCTCCAAAGAGCAGCTGGCCTTCTTGTTCCCTGCAACGCTCAGCGGCATGACCCGCCAGAACGCACTCGTTAAGCAGCTTGCTGCTTTCGCAGCCGTCGATGGCGACACCAAGAGCGTCGATTTGGGCAACATCAACTCCCTCGGCAACGCTCCTGTCGCCGACTTGCCTGATGTCACCATCACCGCTGCTGGTGAGAACCTGACCATTTCTTGGGACGGTGCCGAAAGCTTCCGCTCCGAACACGCCGACGAGTACCCGACCGTATTCGTGGCCAACGTCACCAAGAAAAAGGTCTATCTGGTCAACTCTACCGCCGCCTTCGGCGCATCGGGTGAGCAGTCCTTCAATGTCGGTCTTGCCGCCTACGGCGAAGCCACCGACACTTTCAGCGGCTTCATGTTGAGCACGGGCTCCAAGGTCGTCCTCGTGGGCTATGGTACAATGTCCGTTGCCAAGCGTCCCGCCAGACCCAAGAAGCGCGACTAAACATTTCTTGGCCATAAGTGGAAAGCCGTCCAATCGGGCGGCTTTTTTTGAAAACACTAACGCTAAAACTTACGCACTATGGGAAAAATAAAACAAGGTATCCTCGGAGGATTTAGGGGCAAGGTCGGCACGGTAGTCGGCTCCTACTGGAATGGCATCTTCTATATGAAAGCCTTACCGCAGTCCTATAAGAAAGGACGCTCAGGCTCTCAGAAGATGCAGCAAGGCTATTTCAAGGAGCTTGTCTCCCTTGCCATGTCGCTGTCCAACGAAGACCTGGAATTCATTTATCCGAAGAAGCCAAAGGGCATGACTCGCAGAAACCTGCTCGTCAAGCAGCTGGCTTCCTACGCGGCTGTCGTCGACAAGTCCAAAACCGTCGACCTCGACAGCCTGGCCACTCTCGGCAACGCCCCGACGGCCGACCTCCCAGCGGTCTCGGTCGCTGCCAGCCGCACCGTCCTGCAAATCTCGTGGGACGATGTTACCTACTACCGCGACCAGCACCCCGACGATTATCCCGTCATTCTTGTGGCCAACATCACGCAGCAGCAGCTGTTTCTTGTGGTCTCTCCAGTGATGATGAAGCCGTCTGGCAAACAATCCTTCGAAGTCGACCTCAAACCCTATGGGCGTGAGCGCGACGAGTTCTCAGGATTCATGTTCGCCACTGGCCAGCGTGGTTCAAAGGTCGGATTTGGCACCTTGGCAGTCACAAAACGACCCGAAAGACCGCCTAAAAAGAAAACAAAAACGGACGAAAAAACGCCCGATTCTGGTCCTGACCAAGGTCGTACCAAAGTCGTACCAAGTTCGCAAGCATAAAACCTAATTTATAACCTCAAAAAACCAGTAATACTATGGGAAAAATTAAACAAGGAATCCTAGGTGGATTCAAAGGAAAAGTTGGTACCGTAATCGGTGCCTCTTGGAATGGCATCGCCTATATGCGAGGCCTTCCGCAATCGGTCAAAGACCGCAAGTCTGCCGCTCAGATAGCGCAGCGCGACTTTTTCAAGGAAGTACAGAATCTCGTCGGCCAGTTGAGCCATGAGCAACTGCTCTTCCTTTTCCCAGAATCGGTGCAGGGCATGTCCCGCCGCAACCTTCTGGTCAAGCAGTTGTCCGCTGACCCGCTCATCGCTGAGGGTGCCAGACATGCAGACCTGGCCGACATCACTTCGTTGGGCAACGCGCCTACGGCTGACTTGCCCGATGTAACTATCACTGCCTCGCGCTCGAACATCACCATTTCATGGGATGTCGAGAACGATTGGCGCGCTACGCACAGCGACGAGTATCCGACCATCTGTGTGTTCAATGTCACTCAGAAGAAAATCTTCCTCGTGCATTCCACAGTAACGGTCGGTGAATCCGGCTCTCAGTCCTTCAGCGTTAACCACGACGCTTTCGGCATCGGCTCCGACGAATACAGCGGCTTTATGCTGAGCACAGGCTCCAAGGTTGTCCTCGTTGGCTTCGGTACATTGGGTGTCATCAATCGTCCTGCCCGCCAGCGTCGCAATCCTCGCACGGGAAAATGAACTCAATGTCTAACCCCTAAAAACAAGTAAAACAATGGGTAAAATTAAACAGGGAATCCTTGGCGGATTCAAAGGCAAAGTCGGCACCGTTATAGGTGCCTCTTGGAATGGTATCTCTTACATGCGTGGACTAGCCCAATCGGTAAAGAACCCGAAAACGGCAGCGCAGCTGCAGCAGCGCGTCTTTTTCAAAGACTTGCAATCGCTCGCCTCGCAACTCTCGGACGAGCAGCTGCTGTCACTCTTCCCTTCGGCAAATCGTGGGATGACCCGCCGCAACATGCTCACTCGTCAGCTGGCCGCTGCCGCAGCCGTGACTGACGATGTAAAGGCTGTCGACCTCTCCCTTCTGGAAGGCATTGGCAACGGCGAGCGCATCGACTCACCGATGCTGGAGACCGTCATCACTGAACTCGATGACCAGTTGACCATCGGCGCGGAAGTGTCGTCTGCTGAAGCCATCGGCAAGCCTGCTGAGGCCAACTTCATCGCCGTGGCCTACAACGTCACAAAGCACAAGATCGGAATCTTCAACAGCAATGTCACCGACCCAAGTATGGGTGTAGACATTCCTGTTGGCAACTGGGGTGAGCGTGGCGATTCAGTTCGCTTCTACCTGACCTACGCCACGAGTGGCCAGAATGTCTACCTGCGTGGCTTCGGCTCCTTCATCATCAAGACGAGACCAGAGAAGATTGGACGCTAAATCAGACGATACGACCAAGTATTTCATCAAACTAGTCAAGGCATCCTGTTGGGTGCCTTGCTTTTTTTGTCTATCGGCTCAATAGAGGGCGTTTCAACGCAGTTTTAGTGAAATGTTAATCCGATGTCTGTCAAAGGTTGCGGAGGTCAGATTTCGCATCTTTTAGGAGGCTTGTTGGCCGCAACCTTTGCCAGCCCTCGGCTAATAGTTGGTTTTCGTTTTCCCGCTCGGTCTTTGTCGATAAGCACCAGCAATGAAAACGATTCGGAGGGCTGCCTGTCTGACAAAGGCTGCGGGGGTGGGCTTCACCTTCTTGGGACAGCTTTATGGTCGCAGCCTTTGTCAGACAGGCAGGCTCCAGTATATTCAAAAAAGAGTGGATGATGGTTGCAAGTAACAGAAAACATATTATCTTTGCATCAGATTTCCACATAGGAAATTGAATTGCAAGCGCACCCCAGAACAAGCCCGTTTTGGGGTGTTTTTTCATAGTATCACGCCAAAAACACGCCAATAAAAGGCAAAGAAAAAAGCCAACCAATTGATATACAACTGATTGACTTTCAATGTGGTACTCCCGCAGGGGGTCGAACCCTGGACACCCTGATTAAGAGTCAGGTGCTCTACCAACTGAGCTACGGAAGCATCGTTGAACCTTTCGGTTTGTGGGTGCAAAAGTACAACCTTTTTCTTTACGATGGACGTTTTTCGCCAACTTTTTTTCTTGGTATTATTGAAATATTTATAAATCAGCGATTTACAAAAGAATCAACTGGAGAACCAGCACTTGAATTCCGCGACCTTGGCCTTGCTGACGATGATTTTCTCGGGCATTTCGACATTCAAGTTGATGGACAACTTGTTGCCAAACCAGATGGAGACATCCTTGATGGCTTCGCGAGAAACGATGAACTGACGGTTGGCGCGGAAGAACATGTAAGGATCGAGCTGCGCCATCAGGTCATCAAGGGTGTGCGTCAGGTAGTAGTTCTTGTGCTCGTGGGTCACAATCTTCACCGACTTGGCATCAATGTAAGCGTAGGCAATGTCCTTCGTTGAAAGCGGAACAAGTTTGTCGCGCTCAGGCAACAAGAAATAGCTTCTGTGTTTCTTCTTCTCGCCCAGCTGTTCCAACAGCCTTTCAATCTTGTCGGTATTGAAACGGGTGCCTATCAACGCTTGGAACTTGCTCATGGCGCGTTCCAAGGATTCCTTGCTAATAGGTTTCAACAGATAGTCGAGACTGTTCACCTCGAAAGCCTTCAATGCAAACTCATCGTATGCCGTAGTGAAAATGACGGGGCAGGTGACATTGACCCTTTCGAATATGG
The DNA here is from genome assembly GCA_902789915.1 of uncultured Bacteroidia bacterium. Taxonomy (GTDB): domain Bacteria; phylum Bacteroidota; class Bacteroidia; order Bacteroidales; family F082; genus Limimorpha. Next base: position 33,517 of record CADAPW010000010.1, read on the forward strand.
CAAACGAGGAGCCGTCCGCCAAATGGATATCCATGAACATCAAGTCGGGCATGGGATTGTTTTCCAGCCATTCCACGCTTTCCTCGATAGACTCAAGCACACCGATGATTTCTGTGTCGGGGCTGACCTCTCTTATCAACTTCTGAAGGGCCTTCGCAGCCATCATCTCGTCTTCAATAATCAGTGCTCTCATAGTGATTAATCGTTTTGTTTCAAAGGCAAAGTTACGCTAAAAATCTTTCCGTCGTCAAAAATTTCAACATTTTCGTTCCATTTGATCCGATATCGCTCCACCAAATTCGCCAATCCAATGCCAGTTCCTTCCTCTTTTCCAATTTTCAACTGAATTTTATTACTGATTATCAAATGATTATCATCATCTGTCATAATATGTACAGTCAAAGGTTGCCGCGAAGAGATTACATTGTGCTTGATGGCATTCTCAATCAGTCCTTGGATGGAAAGCGGCAGGACATAATAGTTGTCGTATTTGTCGTGGTCGATATGATGTTCGAAAAGCAGGTTGTCACCATAGCGCATCTTCATCATCCTGCAGTAGGAACGTACACAATCAAGTTCCTGTGACAAAGTCACCACCTCCTCATTCTTAAGGGTGTAGCGCATCACGGTCGACAACTGGTGGACAAAATCGCCAGCCTTGTCGGCATCAACGTCAATCAATGCCTTCAAGGTGTTCAGCGAGTTGAAAAGAAAATGCGGGTCCATCTGGGTCTTCAGGGTCTCATAGCGCGAGTTAAGGTTCTCGGCACGAAGCGTCTCGTTCTCCACCGCTATTCGTCTTTGCTGATAAAGCGAGCGCTGCAAATAACTGAATACAAAAGCAATGGAGACCAAAGTGAAATCACCCAACATGCCTCTACTGATATATCCAATCAACGAGCGGGGAACGGGGCCATAAGGCCAGATATACAATTGAATGATCGTACACAATGAACTTAAGAATCCAGCAATCAGTAAGGTTCCCACAATATTAATCATCAATTCGTTACGGCGCAACGCATAATGCCGGCTCATCACCTTTCTGTTGTATAGAAACACCGACAAAATCATCAGGAAGGTAAACGGAACATTAAACAGCAAAATATGTGAGAACCTGGGCTTGTCGAACTTGTGGCCTGGCTGGAATCTATCTGCTTGAAACAATGCTGGAAATTTTCTTTGAAATGTCCCAAAGACATATTCGTTGGCGCCCACCACATGCTCTTTCTCGCGTTCAAACTCTTCCTGCTCGTTGGCATCGGCAAAAGAAGGCCTGCCAAAATAATGGCTCAACGCAAACAAGGAATAATAACCTATCGTTATGGCGAGTGTCATCATGACAATCCGCTTCAGCGAAAGGTAGTTGTCGACTTCGTTCAAGTTCATGTTTTTCATGGCAACGCTATCTTTATTCGTATCTCAAGGCATTAATCGGGTCGGTGCGCGATGCCTTCAAGGCGGGGAAGAATCCCGAAATGAGGCCGAGGATGGCGCATGACACGAAAGAGATAATCATCCACATCACATTGACGACATAGGGCAATGACATGGCCAGCGAAACCACGTATGACAACAACAAGCCCAACATGAGGCCTATCACGCCACCGATAAGACTCAAGATGATACTTTCGGTGAGGAATTGCATTAGGATGGCGGAATTTTTGGCGCCAATCGACATGCGCAAACCAATTTCTTTGGTGCGTTCGGTAACAGTGACATACATAATGTTCATGATGCCGATGCAACCCACGAGCAACGAAATCAAGGCAATGGCCACCAAGACCGTGGTGATCATGCCCGTCATCGAGGTCATCATTTCGAGCATTTCCTGTTGGGTGCGCACGTCGAAGTCATCGTCCCCTCCTTCGGGAATCTTGTGCGAAGCCCTCAAGATGCTCTCTATTTCCTCGACGGCAGCCTCGGCCACGTTTTCCGATGCCGCCGAGCATACGATTTGCTGGATGTAGTCGACGCCGAGCATACGCTTTTGCACCGTCGAGTATGGCATCACCACAAGATCGTCCTGGTCCATGCCCATGCTGTTCTCACCGCGTTCTTTCAGGGTGCCAATGACCTTGAAAGGCATGTTGCCCACACGGATGGTCTTGCCGATGGGGTCTTCGCCATCGTCGAAAAGCTCTTCCACGATGGTTTGGCCTATCAATCCGACCTTGGCGTATTTCTTCACGTCCTCGTCGGTGAAGTTGACACCTGTGGCTATTTCGTATTTGCGGATTTCGAGATAGTCGGGCGAACCGCCATACACCGTTCCCGACCAGTTCTTGGAGCCGTTCACCAACTGCCCGCCGCTGTTGACCACTGGGCTGACCATGGTGACGTTTTTGGCGTTTTTGGCAATCAGCTCGCAGTCCCTGACCTTGAGCGACTGCACGTTGCTGGAACCCATGCTCACGCCACCGCGCCTTTGGTTGGCACGCATCACCATGATGAGGTTGGTGCCCATGTCGGAGAGTTGGTTGGCCGTACTTTGCTTCAGTCCCTCACCCAAGTTGACCACGGCGATGACGGCGGCAATTCCAATCACTATGCCAAGCATGGAAAGGGCCGTTCGCGTCTTGTTGCGTAACAAGGCTTTTGCAGAAATCCTTATGAGGTTCAGTATATCCATGGTCAATAGTCGTTGTCTTTGGGCAAGGCCGCCAAAGCCTCTGCCGCTGATTTGGTCACGACAGGCTCATCACGGAGGATGTGTCCGTCGCGGAGAAATATGGTTCTGCTTGTAAACACCGCAATGTCGGACTCATGCGTCACAAAGGCGATAGTTTTACCTTGCTCGTGAAGGCTTTGGAAGAGGCTCATGATTTCGTATGACGTGCGGGTGTCGAGGTTACCCGTGGCTTCATCGGCAAGCACGATGACGGGGTCGTTCACCAAGGCGCGGGCAATGGCCACACGCTGCTGTTGACCGCCCGAGAGCTGGTTGGGCATGTGTTCCATACGGTCTTTCAAGCCCACGAGTTCCAAGGCATGCTGCGCCCTTTCGTGACGTTCACGGTGCGACACATCGGGGTTATACACCAAAGGCAGCTCCACGTTCTCAAGGGCCGAGGTGCGTGGCAAGAGGTTATAGGACTGGAACACAAAGCCAATCTTGCGGTTGCGGATGTCCGACAGCTCGTTTTTAGTGCGTTCTCGCACCGAGATGCCGTCAATGAGGTACTCCCCTGACGTGGGCTGGTCGAGGCAACCGAGGATGTTGAGCAAGGTCGACTTACCGCTGCCCGACGACCCCATGATGCTGACGAACTCGCCCTGGCATATCTCGAACGACACACCCTTGAGGGCATGCACCTCCTCACTGCCGACGATGAAAGTCCGCTTGAGATTCTCAACCTTGATGATAGATTGCAACTCAGCCATATCGAGGACCTTATTTTTTCTGCTGATTATTATTCCTGTTTCTACCTGGGGGGCCTGGCATGAAGGGGTTCTCGCCCTTCTTCACCGCTTTTTCCTTGACGACATATTGAGCCGAAAGCACCACCGAGTCACCGGCTTGCACACCTTGCTCAATAATGCGATAGGCACCGTCGCTCATGCCCGTCTTCACAGGACGCGGCATCATGTTGTCGCCATTCTTCACCCACACCATGTTGTGTTCGCCTGCGGACATACCGTCCTGCATTTGCGGACGTTCGCCCTGTGGAGGTTCCGGCCTCTGACCTTCGGGTTTTTCGGGCTTGCGCATGGCTTTCAGCACCGCCTCATCGGGCGTGAAGTTGAACGCCTCGGCAGGCACCGCCAAGCCCGTCTGTTCTTCCGTGACGATGGTCACGCTGGCCGTCATGCCTGGGAAGAGTTTCTGGTCGGGGTTGGGAGCGTCGATGATGACGGTATAGGTCACCACATTACTCGTGGTGGTGGGTTTCATGCGGATTTGACTCACCGTGCCCTCAAAGCTGTCTTCCATGTAAGCATCAACAGTGAAGGTCACCTTCTGCCCCACTTTCACCTGCCCGATGTCGGCCTCGTCGACGTCGGCTTCCACCTGCATCTTGGTGAGGTCGTTGGCCAAAGTAAATAAGGTAGGCGTGCTGAACGATGCGGCCACGGTCTGGCCCACCTCCACGGCACGGTCGAGGACAATGCCATCGATGGGCGAATAGATTTCGGCGTATGCCAAGTCGACCAATGCCTGGTCGTAGGAAGCCTGCGCGTTTTTCTTGCTCATCTGTGCCTGCGTGTAGCTGTTCTGCGCCTCCTGATAGGCGGCCAGCGTCGCGGCATTGGCTTCATAAAGCTGCTTGGTGCGCTCGTAGGTGAGCTTGGCATAATTGAGCTGGCTCTCGGCGGAGGTAAGGCTCGCCCTTGCGCGACTCACGCTTTGGTTGAGGGTCTGTTTGTCCAACTCGGCTAGCAGGTCGCCTTTCTTCACAACGTCGTTGAAGTCGACGTAAATCTTCTCCACCTTGCCCGACACTTGCGTACCGACTTCAACGGTCTCAACGGGTTCGATAGTTCCCGTGGCGGTAACGGTGTTCTCCACGGTGTACTCTCCGACCACATGGGTGCGGATGACAAGCTCCTTGTTAGCTGACTTCGTTGCCTTTACGATACAACTCACTACAATGGCAAGGGCAAGAACGCCCAAGACAATCAGCCATATTTTCGTTTTCTTTTTCATATCTTAGGATTTCAAGATTTCAGATTTCAAAATTCCAGATTTCAGATTCAAAGATTCAAGATTTAAAGATTCAATATTCACATTCAGCATTCATAATTCAGCATTTACAAGGTAATTGGTTTGCCCATATAGACGTCCAAAATCTTGCGTTGCATCACCAGGGAATATTTATTCTGGATGTAGGCATTCAACGCGTTTAGGTAGTTGTTCTGCTGTTGCAACAACTCTACCGTAGTGATGCTTCCGTACTGAAACTGGATGTTATATGCGTTAAAACTCTTGTTGTAGGCGTTTTCCTTGGCCTGCGAGACCTTGTAGGCGTTGTAGGCGGCAACCACATTACGATAGGCCTGTGCGACGGTCTGGCGCACTGTGAGGACCTCTTGCTCGTAATCTAGATGGGCCTGCTCAAGGGCGATGCGGCTTTTCTTCACGTTGGCTCTAGTCTGTCCACGGCTGTAAATCGGGATGCTCATCGACACGCCCACCGACTCGATGAAAACACGCCCATGCCCACGTTGGCGTTGGCAGAGATGGACGGGAAATAGTTGCCCCGCGCCAAGTCGACGTTCTTCTCGGCCAAGCGGATGTCGTAGTCGCTCATGCGCAGGTCGGGCATGTATTCCACGGCCTGGTTGATGGCCTCTTCCTCCGAGGGAAGGTTCTCCATCATGCCGTCAAGGTTTTCGGTGTCGGGCGAGATGATGCCAAGATCGGCCGTCGGGTCCATGGACAGCAGCACCTTCATGTCGAGCAGGTTCTGATCAATGTTGATTCTCGTGTCGAGGATGTTGTTCGAGTCGCTGAGGTATTGGGCTTCGAGCAGCAGCAAGTCGCTCTCAAGGATAGAGCCTACATTATACCTCGCACGGCCTTGTTTCACCTGCTCACGGCTGGTGTTGAGCACCTCCTGCTGGTAATTCAGTTTTTCCTGATTGCCGAGGATGGAGAGGAAACTTTGCAGGATCTGCACAGCCAGCTGGTTGTCGTAACGCTCCAGTTGCACGCCGTTGCGTTCCACATTGAGGCGGTTCTGCTCGATGGTGTTGTTGATGTTGCCACCTTGGAAAATCGTCACCGATGACCCTACGCCCACGTTGCCCGAGGTGGACCACCCGTTGGCGTTGTTCGAGAAATTTTGGCCCACCGAAGCGCTGACATTGGGCAGGCGTTGTTGTTTTGACTGCTCGTAGGTAGTCTCCAGCGACTGATGCGACAACTCCATCGACTTGCGTTCATTGTTGTTGGAAAAGGCATAACGCAAGCAGTCCTCCAATGTGAACTGGTAGGTGCTACTTTCTTGTGCCCAAACATGGGCGGCCATAAACAACGAAAATGCCAATGTTATAACACGTTTTGTCATATTCCATAGCTAAAAAAAGTAATACAAAATTAAACCACATCGTTTTTTCAAGGGCATTTTATTATATGAAATGGCAAAATTATAAAATAAAGCAAAAGAAAACTTGATTAAAGCCAAAAACACTATCATTGCTGAAAGATATTTTTTTTCAAAGGGTTTGTCTAGGTTTAATTAATTTGTACATTTGCAGTGTCACATTTTGTACACATCATGTGTGACTAAAAATTGAAAACATTGTAATAACTTAATAACCAATTAAAATTCAAGCATTATGAAAACATGTAACAAGTTCTTCGCCGAATTGTTCGGCACGTTCGTTCTGGTTTTCGGTGGCTGCGGCACCGCTTTGTTCGGCCATGTCGGGTTCTTGGGCGTAGCCATCGCCTTCGGTCTCACTGTGGTCGCCATGGCATACGGCATCGGCCACATCTCGGGTGCCCACCTGAATCCCGCAGTCAGCTTTGGCGTCTTCGTCAACGGCCGCATGAGCCTCAAAGAAATGCTCATTTATTGGGCTGCCCAGTTTATAGGTGGCATCATCGCTGGTGCCCTGCTGCTCGTGATTTGGAAAGCCACAGGCGATAGCACCACTGGTGTCTTCGCTGCCAACGGTTATGGCGAGCTTTTCCAGAAGGCTTGCGGTGGTCCCGAAACGGGCTACCAAGCCATCTCGACTGGCGGTGCCTTCCTTGTTGAGGCCCTGCTGACCTTCGTGTTCCTGATGGTCATCCTCGGCGTCACCGATAGCAGCCATGCCAACGGCAAGTTCGGCGGTCTGGCCATCGGTCTCACTCTGGTGCTCATCCACCTCATCAGCATCCCGCTGACCAACACCTCCGTCAACCCCGCCCGTTCACTTGGCGTCGCCTTGTTCTCCAACGTCGAATACTGGAGCGCTATGGGTCAGGTGTGGCTCTTCATCGTGGCCCCGCTGGTAGGTGCCTGCCTCGCTGGCCTTTGCTACAAGTGCCTCAGCGGCTGCTGCAAGAGCTGCAAAAAGGATTAACTCCAACTAAGTAACAAATGAGGAGTGAGGAGTCAGGAGGATTTAAATCTCCCAACTTCTCACTCTTTTTATACTATTACGCAATCTCTAACCATCAACCCTTTTCCGCTCATAGATCCCATGCTCCCCACAACCCTCCATACATACACGTTCCCTTCTGCAAATCGAAATGCGGCTACTGCGGTTTCTATTCACTACCTTCGTTGAAGCTGAAAAATCGGTTTTTGGAGGCATTGAAGGCGGAAATCATAGTACGAAAAGACTACCTCATGCGTGGGAGATTGCGGATCAAGCCCGCACTGACGTCCACGCATATTGATGGTCACGACGATTCCATCAACACCGTCTATTTCGGTGGCGGCACGCCTTCGCTGCTCTCCATTGACGAAATCGGCGACATCCTCCACCTTATTAAAAATACGTATGTCGTTTCCGAAAACGCCGAAATCACCCTTGAGGCCAACCCCGACACCTTATCCTTGGAATATCTCAAAGCGTTGCACGACTTGGGCATTA
>CADAPW010000011.1 GCA_902789915.1 uncultured Bacteroidia bacterium
AGGCATGGGGCATATCTCCGACCGCAAAGGGTGGTCGATGATGGGCGGTTTTTTCAAGGAAAAGACTGGCATCGACCCGTTTACGATGGATTGCAGCGTCATGACTTTCTCTGAACAATACGAAAGCATGGACTCCTTACGTACCGCATTTTTTGACCGCATTGATGCCATGCCCATCCGTGAGCCGGTTATCTGTTATGATACTGTGAAACACATTTATCCAAACAATTCAGGCATGGATGCCACCTGCTGCCTGCCGCGTACACGTTTCATCGAGGACAACATCCCAGACTGGAAACTTTACAACGGAAAGGTGCTTTATACCATTGACCGCCGATTTATCAACAAAAATGGTTTCCCCGAAGGATGCGTGAGCGCGTTCCTGAAATTGGAAGGCGAGCAATGCGTCCCCATCGACCAGTATATGTACGGCAAAAATGAAAAGGAATTCAAGTTGGCTCTTTACAAGGGCGAATATTTGCTGCGGTTTGATGACGGAAAAGAGTATAAATATGCGACAATTACTATAAAATGAGGCTTTTATGAAAAGGAACTCTATTCTTGCTTCGCTATTGCTATTCTTTGCTTTTTCGCTTTTTGCCCAAACAGAAGGCGAAGTCTTCACCGTGGAAGCCTTGGTCTGCGATTCTGTGGGCACAGCCATTAAAGACGTGGCGGTGTGTGACGCGAAAAACAACCTCAGAAGCATCACCGACCAAGACGGCGTTGCACGCATTGCCACACGCTTAGGCGAAACACTGTACTTCTCCCATGTGAGTTTCAATAACAAACTTGTCCGGATTGAAAAGAAAGACCTAATCGAAGACACAAAAGGCCGTCATTCCATGCTCGTCGTCATGCGGCACAAGACCAACAAATTACAAGAGGTGACAGTAACGGAAAACGCTGCGCATCTGGCTTATGAGAACAAGACGGTATGGGTGATGGACTACAAAGTGCAAGACGACGGCATCTATATGGTGGCGGGCAACGGCAACGCATCCACATTGCTTCACCTTGACTTTGAGCAAGACACGATCTCGCTCAAGCCCATCGCTTCCAAATACCAGGAACTTTATCAAGATGCTTTTGGCAACCTGCATCTGATTGGTCCCGATTCCACCTACCAAATCTATTGCGACGGCAAGCAACTTCACCTGTTGTATGGCACCGGAAAAGAAGTATTTAGACAGAAATTAGAACCCGTCAAGATAGTGACAGACAGCATTATGGTACTCCAGAATTACGCCAACATGCAACAGCAGTTGGTTTATCTGATGGTCAACCGCAACAATAAGCAAATAAGCGTAATGGCTGATTTGAATGGCACTACTGCTGAAATGGCGCGGAATGCCCGCACAGACGTAATAAGAGACCAAAAAATGGACATGCTGGAGGCAGAGTTTCAAGAAATGCCCCCTATAAAAGGAGTGACAGAGGGAACCCTTAGATCGAACTTTAAAACAGACGAAATTGATGTAGAGCGACGGAAACTGATGGTAAAGAATTTCTACAATCGTATTCGTTTCAAGCCTATCTATTGTCCTGCCATCCCTATAGAAAACTCCATTTATATCTTTGATTTCCAAAATAATAACCTATTAAAGTATGACAACCTTGGACACCAAATTTCCACTTGTGGAATTGATTTTCACAAGACGGGCTATTTCAAGAATTTGGAGATGAAAAATCCTTGGGACGAAAAACTCATCGTAGACGCCGTCACTGGCCAATGCTTTGCCCAATTTAGCAGCGACGGCATCGTCACCTTGAAGGAAATAGACCTATACGATGGCAAAGTGAAAAGAGAAATCCGACTCACCGATCATAGTTTCCCACAAAACATCCAAGTCTACAACGGCGAGGTGTATTACCTATTTTTGAACAACACCCAGACCACGCGCGACCGAAGAAGCCTTTATAAGATGCGATTGGAATAATTTTCCTACCTTTGCTGCATGAAAACCCTTTTCAGATTAAGATACAGCAGCAGCTGGGGCGAGGAATTGTTCCTCACGGGAAACAGCGATGAATTAGGCAATTGGAATCCGAACAAGGCCGTTCCGATGGAATATGTGGGGCCAGGAATTTGGTCTGCCTCTGTAGAGACGTTGCGTGCAACGTCTAATCGTCAAACAAACAATGCCAATGAGACGTTGCGCGCAACGTCTCTACAAACGGTGGAATACAAATATTTCATCCGCGAAAACGCCTACCCATGGACGAAGACCGCGTTTGGGATTGGTTCGGCCTCACCGAACGGCAGACAATGAAAGGCGTGGCTGTGCCACTGTTCAGCCTGCGTTCGGAGAACGATTTCGGCATCGGAGAATATGCTGACCTGCCGAAATTAGGCGATTGGTGCGTGGCCAACGGATTGAAAATCATCCAAATTCTGCCCATCAACGACACAACGGCGCATTATGACTGGGGCGATTCTTATCCTTATAATGCCATTTCAGCATTTGCATTGAATCCGATATATTTGAACATTGAACAATTGGGCGTTTTTCCATCTATAGATACACTCGCCCTACGGGCTCGGTATGACATAGATGGAAAAACGAAAGCTTTCAAGCGGATGCGAACAATGCTCAACAAAGAGGAATCCGTCAACTATCCCAAGGTGCTGAAAGCCAAATGGAAATATTTCCAAATCGCCTTCGAGCAACAATGGGAAGCGCTGAAAGGTACCGCTGAATTTCAGCAATTTGTCAAGGAAAACGAAGACTGGCTGCACGACTATGCCCAATACTGCGCCGAGCGCGACGGCAACGGCACGGAGATTCACCTCTTCCTGCAATACCACTGCGACAAGCAACTGCGTGAAGCCGTCAAGGCCTTGCACGACAAAGGCCTGATGCTGAAGGGCGACATCCCCATAGGGGTAAATCCTTCTGGGGTTGATGTGAAATCACATCCTGATTTGTTCAACCTTGATGTGCAAGTGGGCGCCCCGCCTGATGACTTCTCGGCTGAAGGACAGAACTGGGGCTTCCCATCCTACAACTGGGAGGCGATGGCCAAGGACGGCTACGCCTGGTGGCAACGCCGCCTGCAAGTGATGGCCCGCTATTTCGACGCTTACCGCATCGACCACATCTTGGGCTTTTTCCGCATCTGGGAGATTCCCAAGACAGCCAAATCAGGACTGCTGGGGCACTTCTCTCCTGCCCTGCCCCTGAGCGAGGAAGAAATTACATGAAGAAAGGCCTTGAAACCCTCTTTATCCCTGCCCCAAACGAGAAAGACAAGTACATCCCACGCATTGAATTGCACAAAACCAAAGCCTATCAAGTTCTCAGTGAGGAGCAAAAGCAGGCCATCAACGCCATTTACGAGGACTTCTATTTCCACCGCCACAACGATTTCTGGAAACAGAAAGCCTTGGAGAAACTGCCCGCTCTCATCAACGCAACGAAGATGACTGCCTGCGGCGAAGACCTCGGCATGATTCCCGCCTGCGTGCCTGAAGTGATGCAGCAGTTGGGCATCATGAGTTTAGAAGTGCAGCGAATGCCCAAGGTGTTCGGGCATCAGTTTGTGCAGACTGAAGACCTGCCCGAAAACTGTGTCTATACCACCGGCACCCATGATATGCCCACCCTGCGCGGCTGGCTGGCCGAAGACCGCGTGCGCACACGCCAATTCCTCGACAGCCTCGACCTCGACGACCGCAAAGTCACAGCAAAAACCCTTAAAAAGGTGATGGACAAGCATTTGGACAGTCCGTCAAAATGGAACATCTACCCCTTGCAAGACTTGCTGGACTTGAACGAAAAGAATTGGTCGCCCAACCCCACAGAGGACCAAATCAACGTCCCCGCCAACGCCAAAAACCAATGGAAATGGAGGATGGGGATGAATTTGGAGACTTTATTGCAGCCAATCCAATAAAAAACCTTACCTTTGAAGCCTAAATTCGAACTACCATGAAATTCAAACCCTACAACCATAGCGAAGTTGCGCTGAACGAGCGCATCGCATTGATTCTCAACGAAGAGAAGAAAAAAGGTCACGAAAAGGAAGCCCTGCGTACCATCTTCCAAAGCATCGACTTCACCACCTTGGAAGCCTTCGACAACGAAGCTAAGATCAAGGACTTCTGCGACAAGGCCTTGGCTTTCCCAAAACAGAAACCCTACCTCAGCGTTCCAGCCATCTGCATCTACAGTCCCTTTATCCGTCAGGCAAAAAAACAACTTGAAGGTAGCGGCATCCGTGTGGCTACAGTGGCCTGCGCATTCCCTTCGGGCATGATGCCCTTCGACCTAAAAGTCAAGGAGGTGGAATACTGCATCAATGAAGGCGCCGATGAGGTCGACATGGTCATCACGATGAAGTCTTCAACGAAATCAAGACCATCAAGAAAACCTGCGGCGACAAGGCCAGACTGAAAGTCATCCTTGAGACGGGCGAGCTGAAGACCGTCGAGAACATCCGCAAAGCCAGCGAACTCGCCATCCTCGCTGGAGCCGACTTCATCAAAACCTCGACAGGCAAGGTGCCGGTGGCTGCCACGCCTTTGGCCGCCATCGTCATGATCGACACCATCAAGGAGTACTACGAGGCCACGGGCAAGAAGGTCGGCTTCAAGCCTGCTGGCGGCATGAAGGTGCCGGACGACGCCCTCACCTATTACTATCTAGTGAAAAACATCCTCGGCGAACAGTGGCTCAACCCGAACCTCTTCCGCGTAGGCACAAGCCGCCTCGCCGGACTTATCTTGGAACAAATTAATAAATGCTGAATGCGGAATTATGAATGCGGAATGCCGCAATGCGCTGTTGGGCTTCGCCCCCATTCAGCATTGACTTCGTCGAATCATTCAGCATTCCGAATTAAAATATACAATATGGCAACAATTAAAGGAACTTATAAAGGTAATCTCCGCAACGAGATGACTCATCTACAGTCGGGCAACACCATACTCACCGACGCACCCACCGACAACCACGGCAAAGGCGAAGCTTTCTCGCCCACCGACCTCGCCTGCGCAGCCCTCGCCGGCTGCATGATGACCATCATGGGCATCAGCGCACAAGGCCACAAGTTCGACATCGATGGCACCACCTACACGGTGAAGAAGACCATGAACGCCGACCCGCGCCGCATCGGACAAATCGACATCGTGTTCAATTTCCCCGCAAAGGAATACACCGAGAAACAGAAAGCCCTGCTTTGGGCCGCTGCCGAGAGCTGCCCCGTGGGTCGTTCGCTGCACCCCGATGTCATCGTCAACATCACCATGAATTTCCAAGGCTGATGGAATACGATATGCTAAAAGGACTCCACAACAGCGTGCAGCTCGTGGTGGAGCATAAGGACACTGCCGCCGTCTATGGCTCTGGCGCTTTGGAGGTGTTTGCCACTCCTGCCATGATTGCCCTCATGGAGAAGACATGTCTGGAAAGTGTCGCCGACAAAATTGGCGAAGGCAACACTACCGTGGGCATCGCGGTCAACATCAAGCATTTGAAAGCCAGCCCCGTGGGCGCCACCATCCGCTGCGAGGCCGAACTCATCGAGGTGGACCGCCGCCGGTTGGTCTTCGAGGTGAAATGCTTTGAAGGCGAGACGCTTGTTGGCGAAGGCATCCATGAAAGATTTGTGGTTGATAGCGAGAAGTTTATGAGCAAATTCTAGTATAAACCGGCCCTTCGACAGGCTCAGGGACCTTGCCGTATAAGCGAAGGTCGTTGAGCTTGTCGAAACGCTGACAGAATCTTTAAATCTTTGAATTTTGAATTTTAAATAGCCATGAAATACACCTACCGAACCCAAGGCACATGCAGCCAAGCCATCGAGTTTGAAATTGAGGACGGCATTGTCAAGAATGTGCAGTTCTACGGAGGCTGCAACGGCAACACGCAAGGCATCGCCACACTGGTGGAAGGCATGTCATCGCCAAACTGGAAGGCATCCGCTGCGGATTCAAAGGCACCTCTTGCCCAGACCAATTGGCTAAAGCCATTAAGGAAGTTTGCAGTTGACAGTTTGCAGTTGACAGTTAGGAGTGTGGAGTTGCTCCGCTCATGTCATCCCTGCGGAGGGTTGTGGGAGGCATGGGATCTATGAGCGGAAGAGAGGTTGAGAGTTAGGAGTTTGCAGTTAAGAGTTGAAAGTTTTTAGTTGCAGGTACAATTTATCATGCTTTAATTCGTTATTGATAATTAGAACAAAACAATAAAACCATAAAATATGAAGAAACACCTCATCACAGTGGCAGTTTTGGCGTTCGCCATTATGCTGACCACCTTCAGCAGTTGCAGAAAGCCTCATTCCGAAGACTACACGCCCGCCAAAGAAGGCCTTTATCTGGGCATCATCGGATTCAATCAGGAGCTTTACACCATGCCGCTTGGTCTGCTCAACCAGAACACGAAGCATGACTTCGAGAGCTTCGTTGATGGCCTTACCATGCAAAACGGCACCATCCTCTATCATGCCGTCAACTCGGGCCTCAATGGTCTCGCCCAAGCCAAGATTCCGGAGAACTTGATCAACGTTTCCGTGGTAACCTTCACCGACGGCCTCGACCAAGGCTCCATCGCGCTTTCCAACTACAGTTCAAGCATTGAATACCTCACGGCGGTTAATTCGAGAATCACGAACGAACTCATTGGTGGCAACCACATCTCTGCCTACTCCATCGGCGTGCGCGGCAACGACGTGGCCGACATCGAGAGCTTCCGCAACAACCTCAACAAACTTTCGAGCGACCCTGCGCACAATGTCTTTGAAGTCAACGACATGAGCGAAGCCTCTGATAAGTTCGCACAAATCGCCAGACAGCTTTACAACCAAAGCACGTATTACAATGTCTCGCTGAAAGTGCCCGTACAAGATCCCAACACCCTCATCCGTTTCACCTTCGACGTCAACAGCACCGACCCTGCCGATGCAGCTGCATCGCAAAGCTACATTGAAGGCACCTACAACCGCAACAATGACAAGGCACAGCTGACCAACATCAATTATGTTGGCATGGAGTGCATGTCGGGCTATGCCATCACCGCCACCACGGAAAACATCTTCAATGTATTCACCTTCCAAAACCTCACCGACTTGAACGGCAACCAAATGAGCACCGACAACGTGAAGCAATGGAAATGGATTGAATCCATCCAACAATGGCAACCCAACAGCGAGTTCACGCCTTCGGGCAACACGCAAATCGTCAACGAATACAAGAGCGCAATGATTATGCTCGTGCTCGACTGCTCCAGCTCGCTCGGTGCCGACTTCGTCAACATGAAGACTGCAGCCAATGGCTTTATCGAGACTTTGAGTGGAAACTACAGCGGGAGATAATCCATTGCGGATATCCCCACAGAAAAACGGTGCCAGATAGACTTCTGACACCGTTTTTTCTTTTGTTTTGGCTTTTAACGGCAGAGGCGCCTTATGGCTTAGCCACGACCTTTTGAACCTTAACACCATTGCCATTCACAAGACGAAGCATATAGACCCCTGGCGTTGCGGTAATGGTCTTGCTCACACAGCCGCTGATGCGCTCACTGCTGAGGATACGACCAGTGATGTCAACAACTTGCAGGGTAGCGTCGCCCTCGTTGTTGACAACCCATTCACTACCATTATAGTAAGCAAAATCGGCATTGAACTCGTCGACAGCGGTGGGCACGTATTCAATGGCAATCTGCAACTGGTTTTTGGAATTTGTGGTATATCCAACACCAACTGGGTCGGCTGGGTCATAATTTGTACCGATACCATTAATATACAACGCGCAATTGTCTTGTCCGTCGAAGGTCTTCCAATTGTTGTAGTTGCAATAATTCAAACTCGGGATGGCATAATCCACGACAAGTGCCAAATTGCGTTGGCCGTCATAAACAAACGGTGTGCTCAAGTTGAAAGTCGTCCATCCTGAAGAGAGAGGAGTGTCCACAATGCTACACACCATGTCACTTGGTTCCACAGTTATCCAATCCGTGGTGTTATCGAATGCGGTCTTGTTGGTATGGACTAGATACATATCAAATCTCCCTGGAGGAACTGCGTTGTCGTGATAGAGTGCAATGCTGGTGATAGTGCCAGCGCCACCAATTTCGGCAGCCGTATAGATTTGCTGCGAAAGGCTGTATTCCTTATAGGTGTGAATGGGTAACATTTGGTGAGTGGCTTCCCCATCACCAATGGTAACTGTTGTTTGGGCTTTCATCATCCAAGGTAAAGCCACTGCCAACATCAGCAGTAAAAGGAAACGCTTGCTTTTCATAATGATTAGATTTAAAAATACATAAAATAGAATTCTCTTGTGTCGTTTGTTTTCGACAGCAAAAGTACAAATTATGTTTTTGTAAAAGCACTATTTTTCATTTTGTTTTCCCCCGTTTCGCTTGAGTTTGCTATTTTTGCAACTCTTTTGTCCGAATTATCCATGCGCCGTTATATCATCACGTTGGTCTTTTCCCTATGGCTTGCCCATCTTTTTGGCGACAACCCCATCCAAGACACTTCCCTTTTTTCGGAAAAAGTCTGTTTTCCCGTGACGGAGGCTCCCGTTTGCTTCAGGAGCACTATTGACGGCAAAGACTTTCTGGTTTTCATCGAATACAGCGACAGCCTGAACCTCAAGGGGCATTATATGACCTTGGAGGAAAGCATGACCGATACCCTACCTTTTCGGTTGGAGGCACGGGATCACAATGCTGTGCTTTATTACAATGGAGTTCAGGAGAGTTTCCACCCACATGTTGTATTCATGGACAGCCTACATGCAGAAGGGTACACGCTATCAGATGCGTTAGATTCAACTTCTTTTTGGTTCGAAAAGCACCAAACTCCAGCTTTTCATGATTATGGAAACAGCCGCTATCGCGAAACACAGTTTGCCGTGGAAAAAATCAGCGACATCCCATACGCCCACGCCAAGGGGTTTTGGTCGGAGATGCCCCAAGAAGTCCCTGCCATTGACAAAATCTCCCAAATCGGCAATGCCATCTTTGAATTCCCTATGGACCTCCATCTCGACGTTTTCCGCCCAAAAGACGACACCCTACAAAAGCGTCCGATGATTATGTTCATCCAAGGCGGAGCGTTCTATTTCGGGTCAAAAGACGACAAAGCCCCCACCCGATGGTGCCAACACTTTGCATCACAAGGTTATGTAACTGTTTCCATAGACTATAGGATTGGCTTCATTCCCACCAAAGCCAGCATTGGCCGGGCGGCTTATCGTGCCGTGCAGGATGCCAATGCCGCTATGCGTTTCTTGGTAGCGCATCAAGACGAATTTGGCATCGACACCACCATGATGTTCGTAGGCGGTACCAGTTCTGGGGCAGTCACGGCACTCAACCTTGCCTTCATGACCAACGAAATGCGTCCAGAATACACCCACAAAGGCTTCTTGAGATCCGAACTCGGGGCCGTCGACACTTGCGGCAATGCCATCAAGACCCAGTTCCGCATTCGGGGCGTCGTCGACATGTGGGGAGCCTTGCCTGACACTGCCATGATGAGAAGCCGTAACACTTCCATCCTTGCCATCCATGGCGACGCCGATAAGGTTATGCCCTACGATTACGGCTACCCCTTTGCCGTTGCCACCCCACTAAACACCTTGATAGTCGACAAAATGTATGGTGCTTCATGCATCGTCGACCAAGCCGTCAAATTGGGATACCAAGCCCGACTGGTCACATTTAGCGGCCTTAAACATGCTCTTCATCTGACTCCTAAGACAAAAGAATTGAACGACAACTTCTTCATCATTCAAGACATAATGTCGGACTTTTTCTATGACATCATCATGCCTGAAGAAATCGAAATCGTTGAGGAAGGCTCGTCTTATTCCCTTAATGCGCAACCCATCACGACAAGTTGGCAAGTGGAAGGCGGCGTCATCCTAAACGAAACAAAAAACCATGTGGAGGTGCAGTGGATCAACAACGCACCCAAGCGAAGTATCACCGCTTCGGCAACGCTGCCCTACGGGCTTGGCATCAAAACGACAAAAACCTTCAATTAGCATCATATTATGGAAAAAAAAGAACTGCGTGCCCTCATCAAGACCCTCAAAAAACAGCATAGCAAAGAGCAGTTGCTGGAACAATCAGAACAGATTCTTGCCAAGCTGGAGCAACATCCCGACTTTGCCAAAGCCGAGAGAGTCATGCTGTACAGCGCCCTCCCCGACGAGGTGCAGACCCAAGCCTTCCTCGAAAAGTGGCACATGAAGAAAAAAATCATCTTGCCCACTGTGGTCGGCGACGACATCATCCCCGTGGAATATGGCAAGGACACCGCTTTCGCCGTCGGTGATTTCAACATCCTTGAGCCACAAAACGAGCCATATCAGGGCGATTTTGACCTCATCATCGTCCCAGGCGTGGCTTTCGACCGGAAAGGCAACCGCCTTGGGCGTGGGCGAGGCTACTACGACCGTTTCCTCTGCCAGCATCTCGACGTGAAGCGCATTGGCATCTGCTTCGACTTCCAGCTCGTCGACGAAGTGCCCGCCGAGCCGTTCGACATCCGAATGGACGAAGTCCTCACGCTATAAATTTGCAATTCTTTTTTAATTAATGGTGGCGTATCATTATTTTGTCTATTTTTGAAGCCTTTTAGACAAATATCTTTTTTTACTATGAAAAAACACATTCTCATGCTACTTGCCCTGTTTTTGGGCATCAACTTTATGAACGCCAATCCTATCGACATGGAAAGGGCGAAAGCCGTGGGCCAAAAATTTGCCTGCGCAAAATTTAACAAAGAGCTAAAAAGTAACGACTTAAGTTTGGTCTATACGGGTACCTCACACCGTGGCGAGACCTGCTTCTATGTCTTCAACACAGGCGAACAAGGCTTCGTCATCGTCTCTGCCGACGATCGTTTCCGTCCCATCGTGGGCTATTCCGACAAAGGGCCGTTTGAAACTGAGGACATGTCGCCTGAGCTTTCCTTCTATCTCGACAAAATCATCGAAGCACGCACGAGTCGCAACGCCGTCCTCTTTGACGACACCGAGGAAGAATGGCAAAGCGTGATGGCCACGGGAAAGCTGCTTTCGCGTAATGGCGGGCGTGGCGTCGACTACCTCGTCTCCACCCTTTGGAACCAAAACTCGCCTTACAACCTCTATGCCCCCGAAGCCAGTAACGGCCCTGGCGGCAGATGCTATGCAGGTTGCGTGGCCACGGCCATGAGCCAAATCATGAAATATTGGGACCATCCCGTACACGGCACAGGTTCGCACACCTACAGCTCAGGCGGTTGGTGGGGACCCTATTATCCCAACCTCACCGCCAACTTCGGTGCCACCTACTACGATTGGGACAACATGCCTATCCGAATCACTGGTGGTTCTCCCCAAGAACAGATTGAGGCTGTCGCCACCTTGATGTACCACTGTGGCGTGTCGGTCAATATGGGCTTTGCCTACAACGGTAGCGGCGCCAACTCCGAGGATGTGCCTGGTGCCATCCAACAATACTTCTCATATTCGAGCCAAGCTACATTGAAACGCAGGGAATCCTATTCACTCACGCAATGGCAGAACCTCCTGAAAGAATCCTTCGATATCGGATGGCCCGTCTATTACTCAGGTTATAGCGATGAAGGCGGACATGCCTTTGTGTGCGATGGCTACGACGACAACAACCTCTTCCACTACAACTGGGGCTGGGGCGGCAGCAACGACGGCTATTTCGTCATCGATGAAATCGACTATGCCGGCTGGGCTGGTGCCATCTTCAACTTTGTCCCCGCCAACGTTTACGACTACATGCCCCTGCAACCTGACAACCTCACCGTGGAACCCAGCGGCGACACCGACTATGCCGCCACCTTGCACTGGACCAACCCCACCCAAAACGTGCATTTCAACAACCTATCGTCACTCGACTGCATCGTAATCACCCGCGACGGTGAAATCATCCACACCATAGACAACCCGACGCCTGGTGCCAGCATGACCTACACTGACTACTACATGCCCGCCATGGTGGATTACACCGTGTACGCTATCTCGCACAGCGCCAAAGGCCAAGAAGCCGTTGAAGCCGACGTTTTGCTCGGCCCCTATTGCGACTGGACCGTCGAGATGACCTCCGCTGCTGGAGGATGGAAAGAAGGTGCTTTGTCGTTCGTCAACACACGTGGTGACGAGGTCGCCCATGTCACAATCAACACCACCAGTGGCACTCAGACAGTGCATCTGCCTTACGGTCATATCGACATCCAGTGGCTTAAGCCTACGGCAAGCATCAGTCAGATGAGTTTCGTTGTCAAAAACCCGTCGAACAACGAAGAGATCAGTTTTAGCGGCAGCTCTGATGACATTGAATCCGGCTGGTTCTTCATCGCCAACAACAACTGCGACAAGACTGGTGCCGACCTTGTCGGTCCCGAGAACCTGACCGCCTCGCAGTTGGGCGACAATGTCACCCTGTCCTGGGAACCTGTCGATGGCGACGTCATCCACTATCAGATTTACCGCGACAACCTGCTTTTCGCCATCACCAACAGCACCAGCTTCTCCTATACCGACAGCGAAGCCCTCTTCCACAACTTCTATGTGGTCGCTTTCACCGAGAATGGCGAAACCTGGCCCTCCAACGTCTGCAACATACAGCCCGAATCGGAATACATGAAGCCCACCAACCTGCGTTATGAGATGCTTGCCCCGGCAAGAGCCAAAATCTCTTGGGACGCACCTCAAGGCGAAGGACTGAGAGGCTACATGGTTTACCGTCGTCCGAAAGGCGGGGAGTTCAAGCGCATCAAAATGCTGTCGGCCACCTCGTTCACCGATAACCTTGGCTCGCAACCTGATTCTCACTACGAGTATGTTGTGTGCGCTTGCTATACCACCCACAATTACCTGTCTGCCTACGCCTCCTCGCAAGAGCATCCTGAGTTGAACTTCATCGAAATCAACAAGACCATCATCCCGCAGCACTTGAATTTCGTCATCCAAGACGGCTTTGTAGTGCTGGATTGGCAAGAAGCCACCATGGCGGAGGCATACAACATCTACCGCGACGGGCAGCGCATCGGCCACGGCGTCACTGGAACCAGCTTTGTGGACTATGAAGCCAACTCAAGCCATACCTACCATTACACGGTAACCGGCTACACCGATTTCATTGAGTCAAGCCCCTCCAACGAAGTCTATATCGACTGGACGACAGGTGTCAACGAAAGTGGCAACAGCCAAGAAGTGAGCCTCTACCCCAACCCGACCCAAAGCAAGGTCTTTGTCGAGGCCGAAGGGCTGCGCCAGGTGCGCGTCTTCAACCTAATGGGACAAGAGGTAATGAACCACGCTGTTGACGGAAACCGCTTCACCCTCGACCTCTCGTCGCAACCCCAAGGCTGCTATTTCATCGAAACAACGACTGAACAAGGCAGCACGATAACGAAAATCATGAAATTATAATCATCTCCGCTATGAAGACATTTGTGAAACTAGCAGCCGTAGCGTTGCTGCTTGGCTTTGGCACGGCTCTCGTCGCCCAAGAAACTGAAGAAAAAGAACCTGTCTACAAAATCACAGAAACCGTCAACGTGAGGCACACCCCCGTCGACAACCAAGGTAGTTCGGGCACCTGTTGGTGCTTTGCTGGCATTGGCTTCGTCGAAGCGGAAATCCTCCGCATCTATGGCAAGGAATTCAACCTCTCGGAAATGTTTGTCGTCCGCAACGCCTGGACCGAGAAGGTGGAGAAATTTATCCGCATGCGTGGCAACAGCACCCTCGGCCAAGGTGGCGAGGTGTGCGACGTGCTCTACATGATTGACAAATACGGCATGATGCCTGAAGCCGACTACAGCGGTAAGGTCATCGGCGAAGACCGTCATGTTCACGCCGAGATGAACGAAGTCGTCAGCTCTATGGCCCGCGCCATCATCAAGAATGGCAACAAGAGAATCTCCCCCGCAGGCCCCAAGGCGCTGCAAGGCGTTTTGGATGCCTACCTCGGCGATGTGCCGGAAGAGTTTACCGTTGACGGCAAGAAATACACGGCCAAGTCGTTTGCCGAAGCCTATCGCATCGACCCTGCCAATTATGTTGAGATTTGCTCCTTCACTGACGAGGAATACAACAAGCCCTGCATGGTCGAAATCCCCGACAACTGGACCTGGACCCCTGCCTACAACATGCCTCTCGACAAGCTGATGGAAGCTGTCGACTATGCCCTTGAGCATGGTTACACCCTCGGTTGGGCACAGGATGTCACCAACAAGGGATTCTCAGGAAAGACCGGCATTGGCATCGTCCCCGAAGACCCTGAAAACGAAAAGCTTTGGGAAGAAATCGTCCCCGAAAAGCAAGTGACCGACGAAGACCACCAGAAAGCTTATGACAACTGGGATGCAGGTGACGACCACAGCATGCTTGTCGTCGGTATGGCCAAGGACCAAAACGGCACCAAATACTACAAAATCAAGAACTCGTGGGGTGACAGAGGCCCTTACAAAGGCTATTGGTACTGCTCGGAGCAATACCTGCGCCAATACACCATCTTCTTCACGCTCCACAAGGACGCCCTCTCAAAGGCCATGAGAAAAGATCTTGGGTTATAAATCAGTTTTGAATCTTTAAATCTTTGAATTTTAAATCTTTAAATCTTTAAATCATAACATTATGAAATTCAAACACTTATTAACCGCCACCGCTTTGATGCTCAGCATCAGCGTCGTTGCACAGCCTGAGGCTAAAAAAGACGAAGCCAAGGAAGAAGAAGGCTTCAAGTTTACCACGATCAAGGAACTTCCTGTCACCTCCGTGAAAGACCAAAACCAAGCTGGCACCTGCTGGTGCTATAGCTCACTGGCCTTCTTCGAGGCCGAGCTGCTCCGCATGGGCAAGCCCGAGTACGATTTCTCCGAGATGTACATCGTTTACAAGACTTATTTGGATCGTGCCGAGGCCGCTATTCGCACCCACGGCGACGTGTCGTTCTCGCAAGGTGGTTCCTTCGGCGACGTGCTGTATGCCATCAAGCATTACGGCCTCGTCCCCGACGAGCTGATGCCTGCCGGCGCCATGCACGGCGACTCACTGTCGAACTTCACCGAGCTTTCCGCCGTCACCGACCCCTTTGTGGAAGGTGTCGTCAAGAGCCGTAAGATCCAAATGGACAAGGATGGCAACCCGTTGTGGAAGAAAGCTCTGGCTGGCATCTATGACGCCTACCTCGGCGTGCCTCCGACCGAGTTCACCTACCAAGGCAAGAAATACACACCCATGAGCTTCGCCGAGTCGACGGGCCTCAACATGGACGACTATGTCAACCTGACCTCGTTCACGCACCATCCTTTCTATGAGCCTTTCGTCATCGAAGTGCAGGACAACTGGCGCTGGGGCCAGGCCTGGAACCTCCCCATCGACGAGTTCATGCAGGTGATGGACAACGCCATCGACAAGGGTTACCCGATTGCTTGGGGTTCCGACGTCAGCGAAGCTGGCTGGCTCCGTGGCAAGATGGCCGGTGTGGCTGTCCTCCCCGACCTCGAAGCCAAAGGCCGCGACCTCCAAGGTAGCGACATGGCCCACTGGCTGGGCATGAGTGCCGCCGACCGTAAGAAAGAGGCCATGAGCCAACCCACCCCGCAGAAGTGGGTCACGCAGAAAGAACGTCAGATTGCTTACGATAACTACGAAACCGGCGACGACCACGGCATGCTCATCTACGGCACTGCCAAAGACCAAATCGGCAACGAGTACTTCATCGTGAAGAACAGCTGGGGCGATGCAGGCCAGTACGACGGCATTTGGTACGTCAGCAAGGCTTTCGTCCGTTACAAGACCTTGAACATCGTGGTCCACAAGGACGCCCTGCCGAAGGACATCGCCAAGAAGATTGGCATCAAGTAAATCTTTTAAGATCAGACACGAAAAAAGGAAGTCGTTTGACTTCCTTTTTTCGTTTACTTCTTAATCTGTTCAAACCCCTTGCCGTATGCGCCCATCACGGTGTTCATCGTCATAAAGGCCTTGGGGTCTTCTTCTTTAACGATACGCAAAATCATCTGCGACTCGCGCTTGTGTGCCACTACCATAAGGATAGGGCCTTCTTTTTTGGTGTACCAACCTGTGCCGTTGATGACCGTCACGCCACGTTGCATCTCGTTGGCGATACGGTCGGCCACCTTTTCAGGCTCCACCGTAAAGATGAAAGCCTGCACGGTTTGCTTATTGCCCGTCAGTACCAAGTCGATGCAATAGCTGCACACACCCATCACGACACAACTGTAGATAAAGTCTTCCACCGTATTGCCCACGATGAAGCCGCAAGCGATGATGACAATGTCGAGGATGAGGATGACGCGCCCTTGCGAGATGTTACGGTATTTGCACACAATCATCGCAATGATGTCGGTGCCACCCGTGCTGCCTCCTTGTGTGAAGGCCACGCCAATGCTCAAACCCGCCAAACCGCCACCCAGGATGGCCGCCAGGAAATGGTCGGAGACAAAAGGCTGCATTTCTCCCGCCATCATCGGGTCGGTGATGAAGTGCTGCAAAAGCGACATGAACACCGAAGCCATGATGATGGAATAGGCCGTCTTGATGCCAAATCCCACGCCAATGATTTTCAACGCAATGAGCAAAAGAATGGCATTAATGACGAATACCGTAATACCCGTGGAGATACCTGTGCCCCAATACACTAAAGCTGCGATACCACTCACTCCGCCGCCCATAAGGTGGTTCGGGATAAGAAAGGCCGTCCAGCCCAAGCACATGGTGAACAGCGCAAGAGTAATGACGACATAACGCTTCACCTCTGCCAAAACGTTTTTTTTGTTTGCTTTCATAGTTTTAGATTTATGCTGCAAATGTAGGGAATATTTTGTTCCAAAGAAAAACAAGAACAGCCATTTCCATGTTTCGTTGAAATTGTTCATAAAAATAGTACCTTTGCATCGTTAATAAAATCATTAGGGATTTGTTTTCTCTAATGTAAAAACGAAAATGTCCGAATGACGCAGAGCGAAGAAATGCTAGAACAGGGATTAATCAAAGCCCTGCAAGAGATGAGCTACGAATATGTTTCCATCAAAGAGGAAGACAATCTGTATGCCAATTTCAAGTTACAACTGGAAAAACATAATCGCAAAGAACTTGCTTTGCATGGTCGAGAACATTTTACAGACAAGGAGTTTGACAAAATTCTGCTTTATCTCGAGGGCGGCACACGCTTCGAAAAAGCCAAGAAACTACGCGACCTCAAGAATTTCCAATTGGAAAATGGAGAACGCGTTTGGATTGAGTTCATTAACAAGCAGCAATGGTGCCAAAACGAGTTTCAGGTGTCCAACCAAATTACCGTAGAAGGCAGAAAGAAATGCCGTTATGATGTGACCATCCTCATCAATGGCCTTCCCTTGGTTCAGATTGAGCTAAAACGACGCGGTGTGGAATTGAAGGAAGCCTATAATCAGATCCAGCGATACCATAAAACTTCATTTCACGGATTGTTCGATTACATCCAATTGTTCGTCATCAGCAATGGTGTAAACACGCGCTACTTTGCCAACAATCCCAACAGCGGCTACAAATTCACCTTCAATTGGACCGACAAAGAAAACGTGCCCTTCAACGACCTCAGTAGGTTTGCCTACTTTTTCTTCGACAAATGCACTCTCGGCAAGATGATAAGCAAATTTATCGTCTTACATGAGGGTGACAAATGTCTGATGGTGCTTCGACCGTACCAGTTTTATGCTGTCGAACAAATTCTTGACCGCGTTCAAAACTCCAACAAAAACGGTTACATTTGGCACACGACTGGAGCTGGCAAGACGCTGACCTCATTCAAAGCGGCACAACTCGTGAGCGAAATTGACGGTATTGACAAAGTGATGTTTGTCGTTGACCGCCATGACCTTGACACCCAGACACAATCCGAGTACGAAGCCTTTGAGCCTGGAGCCGTGGACAACACCGACAACACGCGTCATCTTATCAATCGGCTTAGAGGAGACAGCAAGATCATCATCACTACCATTCAAAAACTGAACTGTGCCGTCACCCGTCACTACTATAATGAGCGTATTCAAGGCGTGCGTAATCAAAAGGTGGTCATGATATTCGATGAATGTCACCGAAGCCATTTCGGCGAGTGCCATAAAAACATCGTGAAGTTTTTCAACAACCTACAGATTTTCGGTTTCACTGGAACGCCCATCTTTGTTGAAAATGCCAAACAGGAACATACTACGGCAGAGGTCTTTGGCGACTGCTTGCACCGCTATCTCATCAAAGACGCCATTGCCGATGAGAATGTGTTAGGATTCCTTGTGGAATACTACAAAGGTCAACAAGATGCCGACTTGTTCAACGAGAAAAGGATGACGGAGATAGCACAATTCATCCTCAACAATTACAACAAGTCCACATTCGACGGTGAATTCAACGCACTCTTTGCCATACAATCGGTGCCCATGCTTCTGAAATACTACAAGATTTTCAAGTCGTTGAACCCGAAAATCAAAATAGGCGCCGTGTTTACCTACGCGGCTAACGAAAGTCAGGACGACAGCCAAACGGGCATGAACCAAGGTTTTGAAAACGAGAAAGTGACTGCCGATGAACTACAAGCCATCATGGATGATTATAACGCCATGTTTGGGACGAGTTTCACAACGGAAAACTTCAGTGCCTACTACGACGACATCAACCTTCGCATGAAGAAAAAGCGTGCAGATATGGAGCCACTCGACCTCCTTCTGGTCGTGGGCATGTTCCTCACAGGCTTCGATGCCAAGAAACTGAATACACTTTATGTGGACAAGAACTTGGAATACCACGGCCTATTGCAAGCTTTCAGTCGCACCAACCGCGTATTGAACGAGAAAAAACGATTCGGAAAAATCGTCTGCTTCCGCGACCTCAAAGACAATGTGGATGCCGCCATCAAACTGTTCAGCAACAACCAACCGAACGAATTCATCATACGTCCACCTTTCGAACAGACGAAGAAGGAACTGAATGATCTTGCCATCAATTTCTTGAAGAAATATCCTAAGCCACAATACATTGACACACTGCAAAGTGAGTATGACAAGAGAGATTTTGTTCTTGCTTTCCGCGAAATCATCAAGAAACACGCCGAGATTCAAATCTACGAGGATTTCGATCCCGATGACCACAGCCTGTTTATGACCGAACAGGAATTTGTGGATTTCAAGAGCAAATACCTCGACATCACGGTGGGCTTGATCAATCCGTCATCCAAACCGACAACGGCAAACGAAGATGCTGCTCCGTATGGCAATGACCAAACCTTGGACGATATTGACTTCTGCCTTGAGCTGTTGCACAGCGATGTCATAAATGTAGCCTATATCCTCGAACTGATTGCTGACCTCAACCCCGATGAGGCTGACTATCAGCAGAAACGCCAGCACATCCTCGACACCATGATTAAAGATGCCGTGATGCGCAACAAGTCGAAACTGATCGACGACTTCATCCGTGAAAATGTGGACGAAGACAAAGACGGTTTCCAAAAAGCCAAAGCCGACGGCTCTATTGACCTGGAAACCCGCTTGAACAACTACATCACGACAGCCCGCGACAATGCCATTCACGAATTGGCAATGGATGAAGGCATAGATGAAGAAGCGTTGACCAAGTTCATCGCAGAGCACGACTTTTTGCAGCGCGAGAAGCCCGAGATCATCATGAAAGCCATCAGGGCAAAGAAAGGCCTGAAGTTGATGGAGCGCACAACCCTACTGCGCCGCATCCTTGACCGACTCCGCGATATTATCAATACATTTAATTGGGACTAAAAACAAGAATTTACAATATGAGTGAAGAACTGCAACAGAAACTGCGCAGCCAACTTTGGACGGTTGCCAACACGTTGAGAGGGAACATGTCGGCCAGCGACTTCATGTATTTCTCTCTCGGTTTCATCTTCTATAAATACTTGTCGGAGAAAATCGAGCTTTACGTTAACGATGAGTTGGAAGCCGATGGAACCACTTTCCAAGAAGTGTGGAAAAGCAATGATGAAGCCCTGAAAGAGGAAATCAAAGCCTTGTGTGTTGAGAACTTAGGATATTTCGTTGAACCAGCCTTCCTGTTTTCCACCATCATTGAGGCCATCGGACGCAAAGAGAACATATTGCCGCAACTGGAACGCTCCCTAAAAAAGATTGAGGATAGCACCATAGGCCAAGAAAGCGAAGACGACTTTGGCGGCCTGTTTTCCGACATCGACCTTGCTTCGCCAAAACTCGGCAAAACCGCCGACGACAAGAACCGCCTAATTAGTGATGTGCTTGTGGCACTCAATGGCATCGACTTCGGATTGGAAGAGGCCAGCGACATCGATATCTTGGGTGATGCCTACGAATATATGATTGGACAGTTTGCAGCCGGAGCAGGCAAGAAAGCAGGCGAGTTCTACACGCCACAAGAGGTCAGCCAGATACTTGCTGAAATCGTCACTACGGGAAAGACCCGCCTGAAAAACGTCTATGACCCCACCTGCGGTTCTGGTTCCCTGTTGCTCCGCACCGCCCGAAGTGGCAAGGCCGACAGCATCTATGGTCAGGAAAAGAATCCGACAACCTTTAACCTCGCTCGAATGAACATGCTTTTGCATGGGGTGAAATACAACGACTTTGACATTCAAAATGGTGATACGTTAGAAGCCGATGCTTTTGACGATCAGCAATTTGATGCGGTGGTGGCCAATCCGCCATTCTCTGCCGAATGGAGTGCAGCCCAAAAGTTCAACAACGATGACCGTTTCAGCAAGGCAGGCGTATTGGCTCCGAAGTCGAAAGCCGATTATGCTTTTATCCTTCACATGATTTACCACCTTAACGAGGGTGGCACCATGGCTTGCGTGGCTCCGCATGGCGTGCTGTTTCGTGGTGCAGCCGAAGGCAAGATCCGCCAGTTCCTCATCGAGAAGCGCAACTACATCGATGCCATAATCGGTCTGCCAGCCAACATTTTCTACGGCACCAGCATCCCGACTTGCATCCTCGTCATCAAGAAATGCCGCGAGGAGAACGACAACATTCTTTTCATCGATGCCAGCAAGGACTTTGAGAAAATCAAGACGCAAAACAAGCTTCGTCCAGAACATATCCAAAAGATTGTCGAAACCTACCGCGAGCGCAAAGAGATTGAGAAGTACAGCCACTGCGCCACTATGCAGGAAATCATCGACAACGACTACAACCTCAACATCCCTCGCTATGTGGACACTTTCGAGGAAGAGGAACCTATCGACATCCATGCCGTGATGAGCGAAATCAAGGCGTTGGAAGCCAAACGTGCCGATTTGGACAAGCAAATAGAAGTATATCTGAAGGAGTTGGGGATTGTTGAATAACTTTCAAGGTCAAAAATTGTGACCTTAAAAATCAGAACAGGCATGGCAAAGAAAACAAAAGATACAGAGTCAGTTAAAGTTGTCACAAAACAGGACAACCCGAAATTGGATGTCGCAATTTGCGACATAGAGCAAATCCGTATAGAACCATTGATATACCTCATTAGAGAACAACAAGTGATACTTGATCGTGATTTAGCCTTGTTGTATGGTGTTGAAACACGGAGACTTAACGAGCAGGTTAGACGTAATATTGAAAGGTTTCCTGAAGATTTCATGTTTCAACTCACCCATGAAGAATTTGAAAATTGGAAATCGCAATTTGCGACATCCAATTCCATAATAATGGGTGCGCGCAAACGCCCATACGCTTTCACTGAAAGCGGAATAGCCATGCTTAGCAGTGTCTTACGTTCACCTACTGCCATCGAAGTAAACATCCGAATTATGAGGACTTTCGTCGCCATGCGCCATTTCCTCGCCAGTAACGCCCAAGTGTTTCAGCGTCTTTCCAACATTGAATACCACCAAATAGAAACGGACAAGCGCATTGATGAAGTGTTCAAGCGACTAGACGCCAACACACAACCGCAACAAGGCATATTCTTTGACGGGCAAGTGTTCGATGCCTACCAATTTGTCAGCGACCTAGTGCGCAAAGCAAAGAAAGCCATTGCTCTGATTGACAACTATGTGGATGACACCGTACTCACACTACTTGACAAGCGAAACAGCGGCGTTTCAGCCACCATCTACACCCAGCACATCAGTCAGCAACTTCAGTTGGACATTGACCGACACAACGCCCAATACCCCATGATTGAGGTGAAGCGTTTCAACCGCGCTCACGACCGCTTTTTGCTCATCGATGACGAAGTGTACCTTATTGGAGCCTCCATCAAGGACTTGGGTAAAAAGTGGTTTGCCTTCACCCTAATGCACAACACCACAGCGGAAGAACTCATCAACAAAATCCAAGAAGCATGACCACAGATAAGAAAGATAGAATCCCCAATGCCCCCGTTTTACGATTTCCTGAGTTTGTGGGTGAATGGTTATCACATCCAACTACAGATTTTTTTGAATTCAAAAACGGGCTCAACCCTGAAGCCAAAAGATTCGGTACTGGCACGAAGTTTATATCTGTAATGGACATTCTTAACAATCGCTACATCACCTATGAAAAAGTTATCAGTTCCGTTATACCAAATGAAGGCGATTTGGAAGATTTTGGAGTAAACTACGGTGATATCTTGTTTCAACGAAGTTCCGAAACTTTGGAAGATGTTGGGAGAGCCAATGTTTATCTTGATAACAAGACGGCTTTATTTGGTGGATTTGTCATTCGCGGAAAGAAAACAGGAGATTATGACCCTTTGTTTTTCAGATACATGTTGTCAAGTCCGTATACAAGAAAACGAATTATTGTAAAAGGTGCTGGAGCACAACATTTTAATATCGGACAAGACGGATTGAGCAAAGTGGAATTATTTGTCCCATCTTTGGATGAGCAGAAACGGATAGGAGAATTGTTCAATCTTTTGGATGAGCGTATTGAGACCCAGAGCAGGGTGATTGAGGACTTGAAACAACTAAGGTTGGCTTTGTATCAGCGAGTTTTCACAAATTTGCAAGGAGATTCAGTTTCCTTGAAATCAGTTGCAGATGTTATTAAAGGCAATCAGATCAATGGTGATGAGTTATCTGAAAACGGGAAATACTATGTGATGAATGGCGGTGTTTTACCATCTGGATATTATGATGAGTTCAATACACCTGCTAATACAATATCAATAAGTGAAGGCGGAAACTCTTGTGGGTATGTCCAGTTTAATGAAGAACCATTTTGGAGCGGCGGGCATTGTTATACTTTACAAGTATGTAAGACAATAAATGTACGATACTTGTTCCATTACTTGAAGTACAAGGAGCAAGATATAATGAAACTCCGAATTGGTTCTGGATTGCCAAACATTCAAAAGAAAGATTTGGAACATTTCATGGTTGTCATACCGAATACTAACAAGCAACAAAAACTCACCTCTCTTTTTGATTGCATTCAGATAAAAGAGAATATCGAAAAGGCACTTTTAAGTCAATGGCAAATACAGAAGCGGTATTTATTACAGAAGATGTTTATATAAACATTTCTTGAAGCAAGAATTGTTTTTGGGTTTGTAGCAATGCTAGCAAATTCTTTTCTTGCTCTAATTTCTTTGACAAGGAAGTCATAAGCACAACATATTTGCGCAATGTTAAGGGGTCTGGGATTGGGACTTCATTTTCCAGAAAGCGTTGGTTAGTGATGTTTATAGTATTCTTTGCACCTTTTTGAATCAATTTGTGAAGATAGTTTTTTGCATTGAGAGAACTACAGAAATAATAATGTAGATAGATGCCAATGTCTTCACTTGCTGGTTGATACACTCCGTACAACGGAGAAACAGCGACTTTATCGGCATTATTACTTCTTTTCACGATTCCAAAAGGGAAATCCCCCGTAGGACTTTTCGTATATACTATATCTCCAAAGTAAACCACATTGTAATTCGATGTGTCTTTGGCTGCAAATGAGCGACCAAGATATTCCACTTGATTAACGACGCCTTCTGAAACGGAAACAGAATAAACAGGTAAAAGTTTTTGGTTTTTGTCATTTCGTTCCATGAGAACATCCGAAAGCATTGTTTTTTGCACAGATGGATGTTTACTGACTTTTTGTGTTATTCCCCTAATTAAGGATTGTAGTTTTTCAATCACCCTGCTTTGGGTCTCTATTCGTTTGTCTACTAAAGACAAAAACACAGAAATCTTGTTTTGTTCTGCTATTGTTGGGAATGTGACTTTTAATCGTTTTAGGTTATCTCCATATAGATGTACGACGGAAACACCTTGAGCGATTCTTGCTATATCCAATTTTCGCACTCCATTAAGTTGATAACTAAAGAAACGTCCATCTTGTTCTTTTAGGCGAATAATGGTTAAATCACCACCTAGCAATATGTTGTCGAAAGGAACGCAACGGGCTGTTGAAATATCAACAGCCGTTTCTCCAGAAGATGGAATTATCACATCGTTTTCTCGACTATATACCATGTGAGATTCTTCTAAATTTGTTTTGCTTAATATCTCCGTTATGACTTCGGACTTATACTTTGTATATAGTTCTCCATAAAGAACACAAGGTTTGCCAGTTTCAGACAATTGGTCTTTGGAAATGCCAGACCCTTTACTGATTTGAGCAATATCTTTCAATTCACACTCTTTCCATCCATCCGCAAACTCTGGAAATCTCAAAACGGGGGCAAATACTATCTCAAAAGGTATGTCCTAATCTCGTAGATTTACAATCTCTAATCCTTTATTATTATCATTATGGAAAAGAAAACCATCAAAGAAATCTCCAAATTATGGAGCGAAGACAAACGACAGTATGTCAAATTATCAACCATTTCAGCGTATGTGCTGATATTAGAAAATCACATCCTTCCCGATTTTGGTAATGAAACAGAGTTCTGTGAATCAAAAGTGCAAAAATTGGTACTACAAAAGCTTAATAGTGGATTAAGCCGAAAAAGTGTAAGAGACATTCTCATCGTGATAAAAATGGTTCAAAAGTTTGGTGCCAAACACGGCTGGCTGCAATATCAGGAATGGAGCATCAAGTATCCCACAGAACAGACAAAGCATGAACTGGAAGTGTTGAGTGTCAGCCATCAACGGAAGATTATGCAGTACGCTATCGACAATTTCACCTTCCGCAATTTGGGCATCTACATTTGCTTGAGTACGGGCATGAGAATCGGCGAGTTGTGTGCACTGAAATGGGGCGACATCGACCTTCAAACCGAAACCATCAGCATCAACCGCACCATCGAGCGCATCTATGTGATTGAAGGCAACGCACGACACACGGAACTGATTATCGGAACGCCCAAAACAAAGAACTCCATCCGAGAAATCCCCATGAGCCGCGAACTGCTGAAAGTCATCCGTCCACTCAAGAAGGTGATGAACGACGACTTCTTCATCCTCACCAACGAGGCGAAACCCACCGAGCCGCGCACTTATCGCAACTACTACAAGGATTTGCTGAAGAAACTAGACATCCCCGATTTAAAGTTTCACGGCTTGCGCCACAGTTTCGCCACACGTTGTATCGAAAGCCAATGCGACTACAAGACCGTCAGCGTGATATTGGGTCACGCCAACATCAGCACCACGCTCAACCTCTACGTCCACCCCAACATAGAGCAGAAAAAGAAGTGCATTAACAGGATGTTCAAGTCGTTGGGAACCAATTAAAAAAAGCCCCAACCTTGATTCAACTTGGTTGGGGCTTCTCAAGTACCCGAGGCCGGGCTCGAACCGGCACGCCTTTAAAGGGCAAGGGATTTTAAGTCCCTCGTGTCTACCAATTCCACCACTCAGGCACTTACACAAAAACGGGACCTTGTGGAGCGGAAAACGAGACTCGAACTCGCGACCCCGACCTTGGCAAGGTCGTGCTCTACCAACTGAGCTATTTCCGCTTCGCTTCGCGAATCGGAGTTTCTGTCGCGACTCGGCATAATCAAACTTCGTTTGCTTCTGCTCTCACTGCTCCAGAAACACCGCCTGGCTTTGAGCGGAAAACGAGACTCGAACTCGCGACCCCGACCTTGGCAAGGTCGTGCTCTACCAACTGAGCTATTTCCGCTTTTGTTTCGCGGTGCAAAAGTACAACTTTTTTCAATTCCGCAAGCAATTATTAGAAAAAATTTTCTTTCAATAGTGCTTATTTGCTGATTTTAAAACCATTACAACTTCAATGATTCAACAACTTCTTAATCTCATTCAGCTTCATCAAAGCCTCAACGGGGGTCAAGGTATCAATATTGGTATTGAGAATGTCCTCCTTGATTTGCAAAAGCAGCGGGTCATCTAACTGTATGAAGCTCAACTGCATGGCATCATCGGTTTTCTTGGCGGCAGCTTTCTCCACATCCTCACTCGTATGTGATTTCTCCAAAACGGACAACAATGCCGTGGCGCGTTCGATGACCTTGCGCGGCATTCCAGCCATCTCGGCCACATGGATACCGAAACTGTGAGCGCTGCCACCGCGCTTCAACTTACGCAAAAACACCACCTTGTTGCCGACTTCCTTCACCGACACATGGTAGTTCTTGATGCGGGCAAAGGAGTCCTCCATCTCGTTCAATTCGTGGTAATGCGTAGCAAACATCACCTTGGCGCGACTCACCGGGTGATCATGCAAAAACTCAGTAATTGCCCAAGCAATGCTGATGCCGTCGTATGTGCTGGTGCCGCGCCCGATTTCGTCCAGCAGCACGAGGCTCCGCGACGAAACATTATTCAAAATGCTCGCCGTCTCGTTCATTTCTACCATAAAGGTCGATTCGCCTGAAGAGATATTGTCGGACGCGCCAACGCGGGTGAAAATCTTGTCCACCAAGCCGATGCGCGCCGAAGCCGCCGGCACAAAGCAACCCATCTGCGCCATTAGCACAATCAATGCCGTCTGTCGCAACAAAGCCGACTTACCCGACATATTAGGACCTGTGATGATGATGATTTGCTGCTTGTCGCGGTCAAGGTAAACGTCGTTGGCGATGTAGCTCTCGCCTACAGGCATCATCTGCTCGATGACGGGGTGGCGACCATCTTTAATGTCCAAGACAAAGGAGTCGTCAATGGAAGGACGCACATAGTTGTATTTCAATGAAATATCGGCAAAACTCACCAAACAGTCGATGCGAGCAACCAACGACGCATCCACCTGAATCGGCTCCACAAACTCCGTCACGGCGGTGACCAGCTCATTGTAAAGCCTTTGCTCGATGATGGCGATTTTCTCCTCTGCACCAAGGATCTTTTGCTCATATTGCTTCAATTCCTCGGTGATGTAACGCTCGGCGTTGGTCAAGGTCTGCTTACGAATCCACTCGGCTGGCACCTTGTCCTTATGCGCATTGGTGACTTCGAGATAATAGCCAAACACATTATTATAGCCCACCTTCAGCGAACTAATGCCCGTCAGCTCCATCTCACGGCGTTGTATGCCCATCAGGTATTCCTTGCCCGAGCGCGACAGGTTGCGCAGGTCATCCAATTCGGCATCCACGCCATCGGCGATGTAGTTACCTTTGGAAAGCAAAGCCGGTGCATCAGGGTTCAGCACCTTCTTGATGCGTTCGCGAATGGACACACACGGGTTAAACTGCTCCGCATATTTTTGCAACGCAGGATGTCCGCTTTCCTCGCAGGTCGTCTTCAAGACCTCAATCTGGTCCAAAGCGCGCCCCACTTGCAACAACTCCCTCGGATTCACCCGCGACAGCGACACTTTTGAAATCAATCGTTCCAAATCGCCCACTTGTCGCACCGACTCTTGGAACTTGGCAATCAAGTCGCGATTCCCAGTGAAAAATTGCACCACCTCATAGCGCGCCTCGATTTGTTCCTTGTTCTTCAGGGGCAGGCTCAGCCAACGGCGCATCAGTCGGCCACCCATCGGCGAGACCGTCTTGTCAATGACATCAATCAAGGTTTTGGCGTTCATGTTCGATGTGTGCAACAACTCCAAATTTCGGATAGTGAACTTGTCGAGCCACACATATTGCCCTTGGTCAATGCGAGAGAGGGAAGTGATATGGTTTAGCTTATCATGTTGTGTCTCAATCAGGTAATGTATGGCCGCGCCAGCCGCTACGATGCCCTTGGGGAAGTCGTCTACGCCAAAACCTTTAAGCGAAACCGTATGGAAATGCTTGTTGAGAATTTCGTTGGCGTAGTCGTCGGTGAAGACCCAGTCATCGAAAACAGTGAGGTAATATTTTGCGCTAAACAGGTCGACGAAATCTTTCCGCTTGTTGCGTTGTACCAGCACCTCAGAGGGATTGAAGCTCTGTAACAGCTTGTCAATGTATTCGTTAGTGCCTTGTGTAAGTAAAAACTCACCCGTCGAAACATCCAAGAAAGCGACCCCCGAAATCTCCTTTTCGAGATGCACCGAAGCAAGGAAGTTGTTCTCTTTCTGCTCCAGCACATTATCATTATAAGTCACTCCTGGCGTAACCAGCTCCACGATACCGCGCTTGACCAATTTTTTAGCCAGTTTCGGATCTTCAAGTTGTTCGCAAACGGCTACTTTCAACCCAGCACGGACCAATTTCGGCAGATAGGTATCCAGGGCATGATGCGGGAAACCTGCCAATTCGATGTCCGCCGATGCGCCATTGGAGCGCTTAGTCAGCACGATGCCCAGAATCTTGGACGACTTCACAGCGTCCTCGCCATAGGTTTCGTAGAAGTCGCCCACACGAAACAACAGCATGGCATCGGGGTATTTCGCCTTAAAGGAGAAATACTGTTTCATCAAAGGGGTCTCGGTTGCTTTC
>CADAPW010000012.1 GCA_902789915.1 uncultured Bacteroidia bacterium
AAAAAGACCCTGCCATGTGGGATAAGATCTTTATGCTTAACAGCGGTTGGTGTGGCTTCGACAACTTCGCCATACGTTATATCCCTGGTGGTTTGGCGGCACAATTCATCGATTTTGCCGAAATCACCGACCAATTGGTTTACAACGAACCCATTACGCTGCAGGCCTCTGCCACTTCTGGACTTCCTGTGACCTTTGAAGTCGTACAAGGCCCCGCCACTTTGGACGGCAACATCCTCACTCTTACGGGCGAGGAAGGCTTAGTGAAAGTGCGTGCCTCACAACCCGGTGATGGCACCAGCTGGCAATCCGCCCCTGCGGTAACCCGTACCTTCTATGTGGTCGACCCCGAAAATTATGCCCCTGAAATCACCATCCGTCGTCCCTACGAA
Organism: uncultured Bacteroidia bacterium; assembly: GCA_902789915.1. Taxonomy (GTDB): domain Bacteria; phylum Bacteroidota; class Bacteroidia; order Bacteroidales; family F082; genus Limimorpha. The sequence continues at coordinate 393 of CADAPW010000012.1, forward strand.
GGTACCAAGGTGTATATGCCCGACTTTGATAACCCCGTCATGGTGGTGTTGAGTGCTTATATCGACCATGGCACCGTCTTGAAGTTTGAAGAAGTGAAATGCGAAGTCGACGGTCAAGTGCTGTTCTTGAAGACCGACTATCCCAACAACCCCGACAATGGCTATTGGTACACCACTTGGATACCTTCAGGCGAAGGTTCCTATAATATGACCGTGTCTATCACCCAAACGGGTGGCAAGGTCACAACAGCATCCAACACCTTTGAGGTGACCACTAATTACAATGATATCGTGGTTTCCGCCCTCAATGGTGAGGTAGTGGCCACCACACAGAACTTTACCGCCTACGGCGAATTCCCCTTCCCGACCCATGTCAATGCCTTTAATGCCATCAACCTGCATTATCTGCACAACTGCGTAAACGGCAACTGCAACACCTACGACCACCAGAGCTACGTCCGTGTGAAGAACTACCGTGGCGAATGGGTGGAACTCTGTCGCTATATCACCCCCTTCGGCGTGGAGTGCGTGGATGACCTTGATGTGACTGACTTCACCTCTGTGTTGCAGGGTCTCGTCGAATTTGAATATTACAGCGAACAATATGCCACGGGTGAAGGCTACAACCCCACCGCCATCTTTGAATATACCAAAGGCACGCCGGAGTATCCTTATGTAGACCTGCAAGAACTATGGTATGGAAACTACGCCTTTGGCGATTACTCCGACCTTTGCCCCGTCCCGACCCGCACGGTCAAGTTTGATCCTTGTGTCGAAAAGGCCAAACTGCAAATCACCACTTCGGGACACAACTGGAGTGATACAGGTAATGGAGCTTACAATACCGGTAACGCTGCCGAGTTCTATCATGCCGTACACAACATCAACATCAATGGTGCCACGATGTACACGCAAGACCTTTGGCAGACTTGCAACCCCAACCCCGCAGGTTGCCAGCCCCAAAACGGCACCTGGACCTACAGTCGTGCCGGATGGTGCCCGGGTAGCATGTCGATGGTGTGGAACTACAGCCTCGACGAATATCTCCCCGATGGAGGTGCTGACGTGCTCTATGAGTTCGACCCGACTTATGTTGACCAGTGCCACCCCAACTATCCCGACTGCGTGAGCGGTCAAAACAGCTGCCCGAACTGCGACAACTCCAGCAACCCGATTTTGAAGGTGTCCGGTAAGTTGGTGACCTACAGCCACAATACCGACATCCTGACTGAAGTCCCGGAATTGCCCGATGTGGATGCAGAGCCGTTCCAAGTGATTATCACCCCCAATCCTGCAAGAGACAATCTGACCATCACCACGGATTACGAAAAGGGTAAGGCCAGTGTTGTCTTTATTAACTCACAGGGTGCCAAGGTGCGTGGCTTCAGCATGAAAGGCACAGCTACCGTCAATGTGAGCGACCTGCCGTCGGGCATCTACTTTGTCCACGTCATCGGTGGCCAGGTGGTGACGAGAAAGGTGGTCATCCAGCATTAAAAAAAACCGTATCTTTGCAGCCGATTTGAAGGACGCGAGTTCCGTATTCACGGAATGACGGCGAGACGCGAGACACGAGACGATAAAAAGTCCCGCAGTCTCGCGTCCCGTAGTCCCGTGTCAAATAATCGGTTAAACTTATTAATTACGAAATACTGAAATGAAAGTTGCAACATTATTAGGCGAACGTTTCAAGAAGGCACCTGCCGACTGCGTGTTCGACAGCCAGGCGCTGATGGTGCGTGGCGGCTATATCAAATCGGTGGGAACCGGTTTGTTTTCCTTCTTCATGCCGGCTAAGCGCATCGCGAAAAAGATTGAAAACATCATCCGAGAGGAGATGGACCGCATCGACGGTCAGGAAGTCATGTTCCCCGTCGTCATGCCAGGCACACTGTGGCAGGAATCGGGGCGTTACAACAGCATCGGCTCGGAACTGCTCCGCTTCAAGGATCGTAACGGCATCGACATGGTGCTGGGTATGACCCACGAGGAAGCCGCTGTGCAGCTGGCCCGCGATGCCGCGAAGAGCTACACGCAGTATCCTTTCATGATCTATCAGATCCAGACCAAGTTCCGTGATGAACCCCGTTCGCGCGGCGGCCTCATCCGTACCCGTGAGTTCACGATGAAGGATGCCTACAGTTTCCACACCTCGCAAGAGGACTTGGAGCAATACTATGCCAAGGCTTACCATGCCTACGACCGCATTTTCGCTCGTGCTGGCGTGCCGCAGGTCGTGGCCGTCAAGTCCGACTCGGGCATGATGGGTGGCCGCATCTCGCATGAGTTCATGCTGCTCACCGACATTGGCGAGGACACCATCGTCATTTGCCCCGAATGCGGTTATCGCTCCAACAGCGAAGCCGCCGACTGCATCGTCCACAACGAGGAATACCCCATCGAGCCTTTGGAAGAGGTCTATACCCCCGACCAGAAGACCATCGAGGATGTGTGCAACTATCTCCACAAGTCGCCTCTGCAATCATGCAAAGCTGTGCTGTATCAGCGTAACATGGATGACTCGTTGGTCATCGTGTTCTTGCGTGGTGACCTCGAGGTGAACGAAACCAAGCTGCGCAATCTGCTTTGCGCTGAGGTGCATGCCGCCACCGTCACCCCTGAGATGGGTATCTGCCCTGGCTTCATCGGCCCCAAAGGCTTGCCGGAAGGCATCACTGTGGTCTACGATGAGTCGCTGAAGACTTTGAACAGCTTCGTGGCAGGTGCCAACAAGGAGAACTACCACTACAAGGGCATGAACATGGCCCGCGACCTCGGCGAGGTGAAGTACGACAGCGTGGCTAAGGCCACCGCCGGCGGCATCTGCCCCGTGTGCGGCAAACACAGCATCACCATCAGCCGCGGCATCGAGGTGGGCAACATATTCCAACTCGGCACGAAATACACCGAGTCGATGAACATGCAGTACCTCGACAGCGACAACACGCTGAAATACCCCATCATGGGCTGCTACGGCATCGGTGTGGGTCGTTTGATTGCCTCGGTCTGTGAGGTGAGCCACGACGACTACGGTCCGATTTGGCCCATCACCATCGCCCCTTGGCAGGTGCAGATTTGTGCCTTGCGCATCGCTGACGAGAATGTGCGCCGTGTGGCCGACAAACTCTACGAAGACCTGAAGAAAGCCGGTGTTGAGGTCATCTATGACGACCGCAACATCAGCGCAGGCGTGATGTTCTCCGATGCCGACCTGCTCGGTGTGCCGCTGCGCATCGTGGTCAGCCCGAAGACGTTGGAGCGCAACGCCATCGAGTTCGCAGCCCGCGACAAGAGCTTCAAGGCTGACCTCAACCCTGACAATGTCGTTGAAGAGGTGAAGGCCAAGATTGCCGAGATGATTGCGGCCTTGACGCCTGAGGATTAATACATTTAGAGACGGTGTGCACACCGTCTCTACAATATTGATTACCAAAAAAATTCCGACAGATTACTCTGCCGGAATTTTTTCTACCTCAACGAAATCCACCTTCTTGTTCTTTCGGAACCATGCCGTGATGTCCTTCACACGGCCGTCGGCCAAGCGTTTCATCATGCGTTGGTTGGTGGTTGCGCTGTCCAAAGCACCAAGTTCGGCCATGTAACGTCCAACTTTGATGTAGTCGAAATGATCGGTTGAGACATTTTGTGGCAAGTCGTTTTTGCCAGAGTACCAAGCCATTTTTAGGTTGGTGTATTTGGTTTTCAGTTGTTTGGCTAGGTCTGCCACCTCCTTAGGATCGGCGTCGCCACCCATGAAACACACGCAGGTAATGCCTGACTGGTATTGTGTCACAAGGCTCTCCAACTCATTCATGTCCAACTCTTTGCCGATGTTTTCCCACAAATATTTACTGTGGCAACCAGGGCATTGGTTGGGGCAGTTGGTGATGTTAATGGCAAGCGTCACTTCGTCAGGAACTTCCTGGAAGACGATATCAAAATTGGCGTATTTTAGCATCTGTCAATCTCCATTTTTCCATAGTGACGGCGGGCGGCTTCCTCTTGGCGCGGCTCGCTGAAATTGCTGACGCGCTTCAGGTAACCGATAATGCGGGTCAGGTAGTCAATGTTATGGCTGTGGCACTCGGGGCACTCTTTCAGATAGCGCTTGTCGATGTGACCGCAGTCGTTACAGATCGTGTTCGGGATGTTGAAGGTGAAGTAGTTGCAACCTTCACGGGCGGCTACGCGCAGCAGTTGGCGGTATTGGTCTTTGGTAAGGTGTTCCTCCAGGTTGCAGTGTAGCGCAGAGCCGCCAGTGAGGTGTTTGATGTACTTCTCGCCGTGGAGGCGGAACTTGTCCAACACGTTGGTGTTGGGGTCTTCCACGATGTAGAAGTAGCTGTTGTAGCAGTCGCGGTGCACCTCGTAGCCGTCTTCCTTGTCCCACTTGGCATGTTTGACGCCGACATTCTCTGCGGGAATCATCTCGCAGTTGAACATCAGGCCATCCTGTTTCGAGTAGTACTTCTTGTTGTAACGCTCGATAAGCCCCAACACATCCTGCACGAACTTCTCGTAGTCCGGGTTGTCTGAGATCTTGATTTTCAAGAACTCGGCGGCTTCCACGAGGCCGTTCACGCCGATGGTGAGGTATTGGCGTCCGAGGTTGATGTAGCCAGCGTCGAACAGCGGCAGCATACCTTTGTTTTGCAGCTCCTTCAGGTTTTCGTTGTAGCAGATCTGCACCTTGTGGCACAGGTCGACGATTTCCTCAAGGAAGGTGAGGTAGTGCATGTTGTTGCGGGCGGCATACTGAATGCAGCGGTTCAGGTTGATGGTCAGCACGCTCTTCGAGCCTGTGGACACGCCACCGGCGCCGAGGGTGTAGCTGAAGCCGTTGTCCTGGATTTCGTTGCGCAGGCGGCAGCACGACGACAGTGAATCAGCGTTGTCGCTGAGGTAGGTGAAGAACGAATGTCCTTCTGAGTACATTTCCGCGGTGAAGTCGGCCCACTCCTGGTCGATGACGTCGCCGTCTTTCGACAGCAAGGCCATGGTCTCGACGGGGAAGGTGAGCACGCTCTTCAGACGCTCCGCATTGAACCACTTCATGAAACGCTTTTGGAGCCAGCTCAACGACTCCCAATCGGGCTTTGAGCCATCGGGGAAGTAGAAGTCACCGAACAACGATTGGAAGTAATACTTGTCGTAGTAGGCGATGTTCCAGAACACCGACTGGTAGTTTCTTGCTCCCGCAGGTTGGTTGAGTGAGTACACAATCTGTTGGAAGCAGTCGGTGATGACCTTGTCGATGGTACGCGGTTTCAATGAGTGGTCAACCACTTCATCGGCGCGCTTGTAATAGTCCTGGCCGTAGTCCTTGGCAATGAAATAGTTCATATACATGAGGAACTCAGGCGTGGCGCAGGCACCCGACAATTGCGACGAAACCATGAACACCATATTAATAAAGCCGCCGCAGAAGGAACGTAGCTTGGTGGGGGCGGAGCTGTTGCCGCCGATGGAGCTGGTGCCTTCGTTAAGCCAGGGGTACATGGTGATGGAGGCGCAGTAGTTGGCCAGACTGGTCTCGTCGTTCTTGTAGATGAAATGGTTGTTGAGCAGGTAGAGGTAGCGGTCGGCAAGTTCCTTGCCATACACCGACTTGATGCGGTCGGTGAGCAGGCGTCGGTTGATGCGGATGAAGCTCGACTTGGGCAGTTCGCCAATGAGCGTGGCGATGTTTTTCTTCTCCACGTTGGCGTTGGCGTCATACTTCGAGCCGGTAGCGGCATTCGAGGCGTTGACATAGTTGCTCAAAAAGTCGATCTTCTCGCGGATTTCGCGGTCTTCGGTGTGCTTCTGGCGGTACAGGATGTAGTTTTTGGCCACAGTGTAATACTGCTCCGCCATCAAGGCGGTCTCCACCTGGTTTTGGATCTCTTCCACGGTGATGCCGTTAGTCACGCGGACACGACTCATGATGGCGTTGAGGTCCTCGTCAGAGGCGTAGAATCCCGAAGCGAGAAACGCCTTGCTGATGGCGATTTTGATCTTGTCAAGGGAGAAGGCTTCCTGCTTGCCGTCTCTTTTGGTAATGTACAATCCTCCGTTGCTCATAAAATGTGCTCGTTTTCAAATTAGTCTCTGATTTTCAAGGGATTCCCTAATGGGCGTTTTGATGTTCCTTGTGGTGCAAAGGTATATCATTTTAGTTCAATTCGGGCAAATTAATATTCACTTTTTTTGTCAACAGAATTATCAACAGGGTTAATTGTGTGATTTGATTATCTTTGCAGCCGAAATTTATTTTGAGTTTAAATTATTATGGCAAAAAAGAAAAAAATTGACAATAAACTGAGTACTTTCACCAGTGTTATTTTGGGCATTTTCGCTGACCAGCCTTTCCGTCCAAAGAACTACAAGCAGGTCTGTAAAATCATGGGAATCAAGGACCAAGCAGGGAAGGATGTAGTGTATAACTTGCTTATTGACCTGAAAGAGAAAGGTTTGCTTCAAGAGGCGCGCCCTTTTAGCTATGTGATGAGCAACGCGGGCCTGTCGCAGTTCGCGCCGAAAACCAAATATGTGGAAGGCACCGTGGAGATGAAGTCGACGGGCAAGGCCTACGTGATGCGCGACGACGGCGAAGGCGAGGACATCTTCATTGCCGCCAACGACACCTATAAAGCCCTACATGGCGACCATGTGCGCGTGGCCATGTTCCCCAAGCGCAACAACAGCAAGCCCGAAGGCAAGATTGTGGAGGTGCTCGAACGCCGCCACACCGAATTTGTCGGCCTGCTGAGCATCTCGCATGGCTATGTTTTCGTCCGCCCCGACGTGGACTGGATGCCCGTGGATATCTTCATCCCGCGTGGTGACCTTAACGGCGCCAAGGACGGCATGAAAGTCATCGTCCACCTGACCGACTGGCCTGACGGATCGGGCAACCCCTTCGGCGAAATTGTCCGTGTGCTCGGCAAGCCGGGCGAGAATGACGTGGAGATGGAATCGATCTTAGCCGCCCACGAATATCCGATTGAGTTTCCCGAGGAGGTGGAACGTGAAGCGAACCAAATCCCACTCAGCATTCCTAATTCTGAATTCCGCATTAGAAAAGACTTCCGCAAAGTGTTTACCATCACCATCGACCCGGCCGACGCCAAAGATTTCGATGACGCTATCAGTTTACAGAAGCTGAAAAACGGCCATTGGGAGGTGGGGGTCCACATCGCTGACGTGTCGCACTATGTGCAGAAAGGCTCTGCCATCGATAAAGAAGCCCTCGACCGCGGCACTTCCGTTTATCTTGTCGACCGCACCATCCCCATGCTGCCCGAGAAGCTCTGCAACAATGTCTGCTCGCTCCGTCCCGACGAAGAGAAACTGACATTCAGCGTGGTCTTCGAGATGGACGACGACGCCAAAATCTACGACAAATGGATTGGCAAAACCATCATCAAGTCGTGCCGCCGCTATACTTACGAGGAGGTGCAAACCATGATTGAAGGCGGCGAAGGCGACTACAAGGATGAAATTCTGACATTCAATAGTTTGGCCACCAAATTACGCGAAAAGCGCATGGAAGCGGGCAGCATCAACTTCCACTCGGAAGAAGTGAAATTCATCCTGGACGAGAACAAGAAACCCATTGACACCTACGTGCGGGTGCAAAACGAGTCGCACGAACTGATCGAAGACTTTATGCTGCTGGCCAACCGCACGGTGGCTGAAACTTTCGGTATGCCCGATAGCAAATGGAGCAACTACACCTTCGTCTACCGTGTTCACGACGAGCCTAATCCCGAGAAACTCAACAAGTTCATGCTGCTCATCTCGCGCCTTGGCTATACCATGAACCTCAGCAACCGTACCACCTTGGTGAATTCCTATAATAAATTGTTCGAGGATGTGGAAGGCAAGGGAGAGAAGAACCTCATCCAGACCGTTGCCCTGCGCACCATGGCCAAGGCTGTCTACAGCACCGACAACATCGGACACTATGGCCTCGCTTTCGACTATTACACGCATTTCACCTCGCCCATTCGTCGTTATCCCGACCTGATGGTACACCGATTAATAGAAAGGTATCTCATCGAGAACCAAGGCTCCGTCAATAAGAAAGAATACGAGGAAATGTGCGTCCACGCCAGCGAGATGGAAAAGCAAGCTGAAGAGATGGAACGCCAGTCGATTAAATACAAACAGGCTGAATACCTGCAAGATAAGATTGGTCAGGTGTTTGAAGGTTTGGTCTCGGGCGTGAGCAAATGGGGCCTCTTTGTGGAGTTGAAAGGCAACAAATGCGAGGGCTTGGTGCGTTATGAGAGTCTGCCAGGCGATAGTTATTACCTCGACGACGACAACTTCCGCGTCATCGGGCAGGAGACAGGCCGTATCATCCAACTGGGTGATGAAGTTCGTGTGGTCGTCAAGGCTGTCGACCTTTTCAAGCACAAGATGGAATTTGAAATGCTGGCCAACACGCCTGCTTCCATGAAGAAGTCGAGGCAGAAAAAGCGTCTATATTGAATTAATGTGTACCTTTGCACCTTGAATTAATAGTAAACGATATGAAAAAGAGCATTAATTTTTTGACATTGGCCGCCTTGCTGCTTGTTGCGATGGCAGGTCTTACGGGCTGCGTAAAGGAACACGCTCTCCGAGTATCCACAAACAACCTTTGGTTTGGCATGGATGCTGAATCAAAAACAATAGATATCACGGCCAACTGCAAATGGACCGTCATGAAAAACGATGATGCCGACTGGTACTCGATCGATATGATGAGTGGAAAGAACGATGCCACCATCACGATTACTGTGAAAACGATGGAAGATGTTGATTATCGTGGTTCAAAATTTGTCATCAGCTCGCCCAACGGCCACATCCGTCGTACGGTTTTTGTCACACAAAACAAGGTGGATGTCTACGGTATGGTGAACAAGGTCTTTGGCGTGATGGAATTGGAACATTGGAACACCGACTATTACGGGCAAATCATCGAGGACTCGTATAAACATTACGAGTTTGACCCTTATGACACCACTACGGGTTATCTCATGTATTTCCTTGAAGAAGGCAAAGGCGTACAACGCGACCATCATAATGACACGGCGGTGTATTATGCGTTCACATATAATTACAATCCCATCGAACAGATTCTTCACATCGAATTTGAAACCGTTACCGATGCACCTGAGAGTTACGACCCACAGGTGCTGACCGCCAGCGACTCGCTCTACCGTTTCATGCATGAGTACAAGCTTAATTGGTGGGAACGCGCCGACATGCGCAAGGTGGGCGACATTATTCCAGACCAAAAAGCCTTCTTGAAACATGCCGCCACCAAGCGCAAAGAAGGTGGGCCGATTTTCCAATTCTGACAAATATTTTGTAGAGACGGTGCACACACCGTCTCTTATATAAATCTTTATATCAATCCCATGAAAACGAAAAACTTGGTTTTTGCCCTTGTCGTGGTAATGTCATTATGCCTTTTCGGCTGTGTCGAGGACTATAGTGTTTTGGTCTCGTCGCAAGACCTCAGGTTCGGATTAGCCCCCGAAACGCAGACTTTTGTTGTCACTGCCAACTGCAAATGGTCCGTCATCAAGAACGATGACGCGGATTGGTATACCATCACCCCAATGTCGGGTCGCGCCAACGACAGCATCGTCACGGTTACCGTAAAAGATTATAGCCACGGTGATTTCCGCGGATCGTCGTTTGTGGTTAGCTCGCAAGGAGGACATGTCCGCCGTACGGTTTTCGTCAGCCAAAACAAGATTGACTTTGATATGGTCAACAAGGTGTTTGGCTTGACTACCTTAGAACATTGGAATACTGATTTTTGGGGGCAAATTATTGAAGATGAATACAACCTTTACGAATATGACCCCTACGATACTACAAGAGGGCAGCGGATGTATTTCTTTGAGAATGGTCAGGGCATTCAACGCCGCGTTCGTGAGCTTGATGACAGCGTCTTTTATTATCTTTTCGAATATAATTATGATAGCGACAGCAGTATTTTCCATATTGTGTTCCATTTAGAGGATGGTGAACTTGAGCCATACGACCCCGAGGTGCTTTGTGCCTCCGATTCGCTTTACCGTATCTTCCATGAATACAAGCCTAACTGGTGGGAGCGCGCCGACATGCGCAAGGTGGGAACGATTACACCTGGTGAAAAATCAATGTTGATGCGTGCTGTCAATCACCGTAAAGGCAACGGCGGTATATTCAAAATCGATTAATTGTAGAGACGTAGCGCGCTACATCTCTACTGTATAAACCATGAGCACCAAGCTGCTAAAACACATTAATCTAATAGGCATAGGGCTGTATTTATTGGCCCTTATCGTCATCAGTTTAGCGTTTCGGGAGCATGCCTTGCAATGGAAATGGATGCTGTGGGGCATTGGCGAGGTGCTGTTTTTCTTCCTGCTGACCACCGTTTTTTATCCCCGTTGGAAAGGTGATGACACAAAACGCTTCAAATGGAAGGTGTTTTTGGTGGCATTCGTCATCCGAGGACTGTATGCCTTTTTGGTGGCGTATTATTATTATTACGAAACGGGAAAAGCCTTTGAATACAATGCGGCAGACAGTATATGGTATCACCCAACAGCGGTTTATTTGTCGCGTTGTGTACGCCAAGGCTATGTCTCCTATATTTTTAAGTATCTGAATGCCTATACCATGGGTTGGTCCGACCAAGGCTACGTACTTTGGTTGACCTTGGTTTACACCATCTTTGGTCGTAATTTACTGACGCCTAGGTTGTTCAAGGCTTTGATGAGTGCCTATCTCTGCATCGTGGTCTATAAACTGGGTACCCGTACTTTCGGAGAGCGTACAGGACGTCTTGCCGCTGTGATGATGGTTTTCACCCCTATCTTGATTCAGCTTTGCGGCGTACATACCAAGGAGATGGAAATGATATTCCTATCCATCTTCGCCCTTGAGCGCATGGACTACCTCATCCGCAGCAAGAAATACACAGTTTGGAACATCATTTGTCCCATTCTGCTTACGGGCTTGACCTTCGGTTTCCGTACCATTATCGGAATGTGCCTGATTTTCGCTTTTTTGGTGTTTGTGGTGCTTTCGTCAAAGGATTTGGTGCCCAAGAAAGGGAAAATTATCACTCTTGTCGCTATAGTGGTGGTGTTTTTGGCGTTCCTCTTGTCGCCTGTGGGACGCGAGATGCGTATCATCAATGCGCTTAAATTCAAGGATTTGAATTATCAGATGAAACATTACGACTCGTTGGGCATGAAACACGGAGAGTTGGCACAGGGCTGGATAATGGCCCCTGGAGCCTTCGTGTTACCTTTGGCGCCGATGGTGGAGGAAAGCCCCGACCACAACAAGATGATACAAGGCAGTACTTATGTCAAGAATTTTTTGGCGTTTTTTGCTATGCTTGCCATTGTCATCGCTTTCCGGCAAAAGAAATGGCGCGATTTCTCGCTGATTGGCGCCTATGAGCTGTCGTATCTCGCCATCATTATGTTTTCCTTTGCCGCCAATTCGGAGCGATACCACGAGCCAGCCGTGCCGTTAATTGTATTAATGTCGGCCTACGCCATGACACATTTACGCCGTAAAGACTTGAAACTCTTCTATATATATTGTGGTTTGCTCTTTGTGGCTTTGGTGGTTTGGAACTGGCTGAAGCTGTCGGCAAGGGGGCTAGTGTAAATTTTTTCACGCAAAAACCTTTACAATTCATTTAATTGTTGTATCTTTGCAGCCACAAATCGTAAGATTCAACGTAGTTAAAAGGGTACCTTGCCCGAGTGGTTAGGGATCGGTCTGCAAAACCGGGGACGGCGGTTCGAGTCCGCCAGGTACCTCAAGAGCCTGCTGAAAAGCAGGCTTTTTTCGTTTAATTCTCCACCAACTCGTAATTTGTGCTACGTCCTCCTTCGTTTGCGCAACGGAGTATTCCTTTTTCAACAAGGTCTTGTATATCGCGCAAGGCGGTTGCCGTTGAGGTTTTGTTCATCTTGGCCCACTTGCTGGTGTTGAGTTTGCCTTCGAAGCCATCCCAAAGCCGGTTGATGACCTTGACCTGCCTCTCGTTGAGCACAACGTTGCGCTTTTCCTGCCAAAACAACGACTTTCGAACCACCCGTTGTGTTTTCTCAACGGCGGTGTCGATGGCACTTTCCATAGTCTTCAAAAACCACAAGAGCCACTGTGTGATGTCCAAACCATGTTTGCCCATGTATTCCAAAACATCGTAGTAATTTTTCCTGTCGCGCAAAATGGCAGCCGACATACTGTAGAAACGTTGCGATGTGCCGTCGGCGCGAGCCAAGAGCATATCGGTGATCGTACGCGTCAAGCGGCCGTTACCGTCCTCAAAAGGATGTATGTTGACAAACCAAAGATGCGCCACAGCTGCTTTCAGAACGGGGTCAATGGTAGATTCGCTGTTAAACCAGTCCAAAAACAACTGCATTTGCCGAGGCACATCCTCCGAAGGCGGTGCTTCGTAATGGACTTTCTCCTTTCCCATAGCACCGCTTACTACTTGCATCGGCTCCGCACTTTGTCGCCAAGCAGCCACAGTGATAGGCATGATGCCACTTCGACCCATTGGAAACAATGCCGCATGCCAGTTGAATAGGCGCTCTTCGGTCAAAAGCTCATTGGCATTTTGCACGGCATCCAACATCACCTGCACCACGCCTTCAGTATAGTGGTCGGGCATGGGCAACCCTGCGGTGTCAAGCCCAAGGTGGCGGGCCACCGACGAACGTACATGGTTGGGGTTGAGTAACAATCCTTCGATCTCGCTGTTGCGCAACACGTCTTCGGTCATCACTTCAAGAGAAGAGATACTTTGCGTGTCAAAACCGAGGCTGTCCATCAGGCCAAGCAGACGTCCTTGCTTCTCGCGTACCTGTGCCAACGGGCCTATGACATTGTCGTTGCTCCAGCAGAAGCGCGGCCATCCCTCATATTGCCATATCCAAAATGGTGTTTTCATAAACAATTCAATTCATGTAACAAATACACTTGTTTTTCGCCGCAAAGATACATATTTTTATTTATACAACAAGAAATGAAGCGAAAAATCATGTTATTCACATCAAGAAATAAAGCAAATAATATTTTTATTCACTGCATATTAAAGAGCAAAAATCCAGATTTGACCAAAAAGCGTTGATAGTTTTTTCCTATGGTTTCGATAAATAAACTAATTTTGCACCCGAAATAGGACACGAGACTTCGTGACTTCGAGACGCGAGACTAATAAGTCCCGCAGTCCTGTGCCTCGCAGTCTCGTAGTCATAATTATTAATCAAACACATAATATGAAGGAAGTAAGAGTAAGATTTGCCCCCAGCCCGACGGGTCCATTACATATTGGGGGCGTGCGTACCGCGTTATATAACTATCTGTTTGCCAAGAAGAATGGCGGCAAGATGATCCTCCGTATCGAGGACACCGACCAAACCCGCTTCGTGCCAGGTGCCGAGCAATACATTGTCGAGTCACTCGACTGGTGCGGCATCAAGTTCGACGAGAGCGACTATGTGGGCGGCGACTTCGGACCCTACAAGCAGAGCAACCGTAAGCACCTTTATAAGCAATATAGCGATGAGCTGCTCGCCAAAGGCTGCGCATATATCGCCTTCGACACTGCCGAGGAACTCGACAAATACCGTAAGGAAGCTGAAGCCAACAAGCAGACTTTCATTTACAACTGCCAGAGTCGTAAGCACTTGCGTAACAGCTTGACGATGAGCAAGGAAGAGGTCGACAAACTCATTGCCGATGGCACACCTTACACCGTGCGTTTCATGATTCCTGAAGACCGCGAAATCGTCATGCACGACCTCATCCGTGGCGAAGTGCATGTGCAGACCAACACGCTCGATGATAAGGTTCTGTTCAAGAGCGATGGCATGCCGACCTATCACTTGGCCAACATCGTCGACGACCACCTGATGCAGATCAGCCATGTCATCCGTGGCGAGGAATGGCTGCCTTCGATGCCGCTTCATGTCATGTTATACGAGGCTTTTGGCTGGGAAGCACCGCAGTTTGCCCACCTGCCTCTGCTGCTCAAACCCGACGGCAACGGCAAGCTCAGCAAACGTGATGGTGATCGCCTTGGCTTCCCCGTCTTCCCGATGTATTGGGTCGACCCGAAGACCGGCGACACGGCGATGGGCTACAAGCAGTCAGGCTATTACCCCGAGGCTTTCATTAATATGTTGGCCTTGCTGGGTTGGAACCCGGGCACCGAGCAGGAAATCTTCACCATGGACGAACTCATCCAAGCCTTCTCACTGGAACGTTGCAGCAAGAGCGGTGCCAAGTTCAATGTGGAGAAGACCAAGTGGTTCAACCATGAGTGGCTAATGCGCAAATCCAACGAGGAAGTCGGAAAAGATTACCAGGAGTGGTTGAAGGCAGAAAAGGGCATTGAAGCCCCACTTGATTTTGCCATCAAAGTCGCTGGTTTGGTGAAAGATAGAGTCAACTTCGTGAAGGAGATTTGGGACCAAAGTTTCTTCTTCTTCGAGGCCCCGACGGAATACGACCCCGTGACGGTGAAGAAACGTTGGAAAGAAAACTCTGCCGAGACCATGCTCAAAGTCAAGGAAGTCATCAAGGGCATCGAGCCTTTCACTTTGGCCAACATCGACGAGACCTTGAACAACTGGATTACCTCCAATGAGCTGAATATGGGTCTTGTGATGAACGGCCTCCGTCTGATGGTGGTCGGTGCTGGCAAAGGTCCCCATATTGGCGAAATCCTTGAGCTTTTGGGCAAGGAAGAGACCCTCAAGCGCATCGACGCTGGCGTGAAGGTGTTGGGTTAATCACCAAACTTAATGGTTCGGAAAGTTGCCAACTGGCGACTTTCCGTTTTGTCGGTTTTGGTTGAAGGAAATGAAAAAGGGGCTTAAAATATTACTGATTGTTTGTGGAGTGATACTGGCATTACCCCTTTTGGTGACTTTTTTGGCTGGACCGATAGCGAAAGACTACATCCAGAAGCACGACAAAGAGCTGATAGGTCGCGAGGTGAATGTCAAAAGGGTAGGGCTGAACCTGTTTTTGGGAAAGCTGGATATCAAGGAGTTGACACTTTTTGAAGACGACGGCACGACGCCATTTGTGCAATTCGACCGCTTTGATACGAGAATCAAGTTGCGTGACTTGCTACAACACCGACTTTGGATGAAACACGCCCTTCTTTCGGGCTTGAAAGTCAATGTGGAGCAAAATAGTGATTGGTTCAATTTCAATAGTTTGAGCGAGCATTTTGCCTTGGAAAAGACCAAAACGTCTTCGTTGGATTTCGGTTTGGTGTTCAACGACGTCACGATAGAAAACAGCAGCATTCACTACGCAGACTTGGCCTTGGGTAACGAGTTCAACCTGAACGACATAGCACTCAACATTCCCTACCTCGACCTTTCGGAACTGAACACCGATGTCGGCCTCGACCTTCGCCTCTCCGACAACGCCACCCTACACACCGACCTGCGGCTTTCCGACAACGCAAAAAAATACTTCATTAATGTGAAATTGAGCAATTTGGATGTCGAAGTCATTGAGCCGTATGTGCAGCAGAGTTATCCTGTTGATTTTACGGCAGGAGTCATCAATCTTGACGTTGAAGCCCAGGGTTTGACGGACCACATCCTTGATTTCGAACTGAAAGGCAATGTCGGGTTCAATCAGATAGTGTTGTATGATGCCACTGAAAAACCCTTGGCGAGCATTGACTCGCTTTCTGCAGCCGTCAATCGCATTAACTTGACCGACAAAGACTTAAATATTGACAAACTCCATATTAAAGGGTTGAGGTTGGCTTATGTCATCGACGCCGACAGTCTCTCCAATCTCGATAGGGTGCTGGGTGGAAACCATCGTACAGACAGCCTTGAGACGCCGTGTGAACCCGACACGCTTCCATTGAAACAAGTGGAGGAAAAACCATGGAATGTCAGCATCGCAGACTTGATTCTGGATGAGACATACCTCTTTTTTGAAGACAACACTTTGCCCAATGTGTTCCGTTACGAACTTTCTGACATTTCGTTGACTTCCAAGAACTTCACTCTTGATGGCAAAAACGCCATGCAACTCCAAGCTTCGCTCAACACGGTAGGAAAGCTATTTGTGAAATGGCAAGGCTCTTTGGATGGGCGTGACAACCATAATTTGACATTGATTCTCAGCAACATAAAGGTCGCTGACTTCTCACCTTACGCTATGCAATGGTTTGGCTGTCCCATCGAAAACGGCACATTGTCGTTCCACAGCCAGAACATTATTTCTGACGGCGAACTTAATGGTGTCAACAAATTGCAGACCGCATCCTTGACTTTGGGCAACAAAATCAAGCATTTTCATCCGCTCTATCCCAAGGTGCCGCTGAAATTGGGGCTGTATCTGCTCACCGACAAACACAACAACATCAGCATCGATTTGCCGGTTTCGGGTAACTTGAAAGACCCTGCCTTTTCTTATGGCAAGGCACTCCGGAAAGTGTTTTTCAACCTCATGGCCAAGGTGGCGGCGTCACCGTTCCGCCTGATGACCGACGAGGACAACAACATGAAATACATTCCGTTTGACCCTATAAAGCTTGATTTTTCTCCCGAGCAGTATGTGATGATCGATAATGTTGCGGCCACGCTGCAAAGCCGGTCCGACCTCAGCATCATTCTGGAACAGCAGGTGCAGTATGATGAAGCCATCAAGCAGCTGTGCGTCATGCAGTTGCAACGCGACTACTACCTTGCCACACATACCGAATTGAAGCCTTCCGACATTGATTTCCTAACGAACGAGGCTATCATGTCCATCAAGTTGAACGACAAGGGGCTTTGCAACTACGCTAGGCAGTATTCCGACAAAAAGCGCTTCCGTTCAGCCAAAGATGTGGAATCTTTGGCTTGTACCTTGTATCAAGAAAGATCGGAAAAAGTGCTACCAATGATAATGGAGCGACGCAACGCCCTGCTGACCGATTACCTATGGAATGTCAAAGGGTTGACCCCGGAGCAGGTCTCGGTAACGACCATCGATGAGAGTCTGCTTAAATCGTTCGTAAAGCCCTCGCGCTATGAGATGCACGTCTTCAGGTATGAGGACATGGAATAACTTCATTCCACCACTAGACGCAGGCAGGCAATGCCTTTTCCCGTCATGATTCTTACTATATAAAGTCCTGATGCCAAATCACTTGTGACGAGGGTACAGCGGTTTTCGCCGTGCAATTCCATGGCTTTGACTTGTTGTCCCAAAATATTGCAAACCATGATGTGTTGCATGCCATCCTCTGCCGCAATGCTGACCGCTTCACGTGTGGGGTTGGGGTAAAGCGCTACCTTCACAACCTCGTTTTCAGGCACATTGTAGCCGTTGATTCCCGCCAGCGTTGCCACGAGACCCAAGTTGAGTTCAGTGAAGCGTTTGGACTGCTCTAAATTATTGATGCTCAAGCCTAAAACATCTTGTCTGGTATGTATGAAAGGTGAGCTTTCGCGCACATCTTCGAAAGGATGAATGGCGGGGTAGCCGTTGCGGTTGAAAGAAGAATAGTCGCTGTCGCCCCAGGCGAGCCAGTCCTGCCAGATGCGCATCTCGGGAAAATAGACATGGCTGAAGTTTTTGGTGTAATCACCTAACAATGAGTCTTGTGTAGTGTACATCAGGTTGACATGCATGTCGGAGCCTTCGGCGAGATAGCCTGTCATGTCGAGGTTGAAATAAGCCACGATGTCCATGCGTTGCTCAGCGCAATCATGTGCGTATGCGGCACTACCCACTAAGCCCACTTCCTCGGCGCACCAGTTGGCAAAGATGACGGTGCGGTCGAAGGTATAAGGGCTTAATAGTCTGGCGGTTTCGAGGATGCCTGCCACGCCTGAGGCGTTGTCGTCGGCACCTGGCGAGCGAATGGTGTCGGGGTCGTAGCCATCGGCATTCCATGAGTCATAATGTGCGCCGCAAACCACATACTCTTGGGGCTTTTTGGTTCCCCATTTCACGGCGATGACGTTGTCGGCAGTGCCTTGTTCATAGTAAGGCACCTCGAAATCGTGGAGCAACACCGTGTCGGCACCAAAGTCTTTGTAACGACTTACCAACCAGTCTTGTACGTCGTAAATAAAACGGCTATCATAACGGCGTGTGTGGTATGAACAAAGATGCTCGATGTTGGCTTTGATGCTATCAAGGGAGACGGAATCCATTAAAGCGCGGATTTGCAGGTTTTCTTCCGTAATCACCGGATAGTCGTGTTCATAAATATGCGGCGCCTGCGCAAAAGCGGTAAGGCCGCCCAACAAAAACAAGGCAATAATGATGGTCTTCTTCATGGAACAAATATTTAAATTAAGTGGGCAAACACGCGGGTCAACCCCTACAATTCTAAATTCTAAACTAAACCTTTGACATGCGGCTTGCCCGCCACAAAATCCTTCAAATAAAACGGCTCAAAATAAGCCACATCGACAAAATCTTTTTCGCGCAGGGCCTTTTCGGCCAGAGGTCGCATAAAGGCTGCCGAAGGCTTAAAGCCCTCAATAATGCTTATATTAGTTTGGTTTTCAAACACTTTCTTCAACTTTGGAGCGCCGTCGCCAAAGAGCCACAGGTGGTGGTCTTTCTGTAACTCTTCAAACGAATTTTCATCGATGACAAGGGCGGCAGTATCTTGGATTTTGTTGAGTTTGGCATCGAAAATGGCAGCATAGACTTCCATCCTACGTGCGTCAATCATGGGGATAAGCAAGTCATTTTCAGCGATTTGGCTGCTGAGTTTCTCTTTCATGCCGTAGGCCATGGCTTCCAAGGTGTCAATGGCCATCAGTGGCAAGTCGGCGGCATAGCAAATGCCTTTGGCCGTGCTCACCCCGATGCGCAGTCCCGTGTAGGAGCCTGGCCCCTTGCTCACCGCCACGGCGTCGAGTTGGCGATAGTCGATTTTGGCCGTTTCCATTGCCTCACGAATGAAATTCGTAATTTTCTCGGAATGAGCGTTTTGTCCTTCCGTTTCGCGCAAAGCCAAGGTGCAACAGGCTTCATTGAGAGCCACCGAACAAACCGGTGTTGCCGTTTCCAAACAAAGTATCATTATCGTGCTTTTTAATTGAGCAAAAATAGAAAAAAAACTATTGTAAAATCACGCCTTTTCAACATTACTTATTTTTTTAAATTAATAGTTGTATAATCGTAGAAATCCGTATATTTGCAAATAAATATGCCCTTATAGGCATTTATGTATGAGATTGAAATAGAGTTCGTTAAGTATAATTAATGGGACTTAGGAGGCGAAGCTGTATAATGACGGAAACAAACATTTTCATATCAAAGGCCACACAACGCAACTGGGACAAACTGAAAAACGGTGGTTCCGACCGCTTGACGCGTAGGGCCAACAAGAGCCGTTCGCAAAAGATTATTACGCCCGAGGGCTATGTGATGGCGGCAAGTCTGCCCCGTTTTGTGGAGGAGTTAAGGGACACCACCTATCCCATCGAAGACCTGGTGTTTAGCCTTTGTGCCAGCTATCTGGAACACAACAGGGTGAATGAGTCCAACAAGAGCCGTTTCTTCGAGGAATACACGCATTACCAGCGTCTTGGCCTTGAGGTGCCGCGACAAATCTTGAAAAATCGTCAGGATGACTGGATTGGCTTCATCTATCAGTCGCTGACGGCGGAAGGTAGCCGCATCCTAAAAGGCTTGTATTACACCAAGCCCGTGATTGTCAACGAGATGTTGTCGGACATTCGCGTGTTACACGGGGAGCGTTTTCTCGACCCGTGCTGCGGCAGTGGCATCTTCCTCCTAAAGGTGCAACATGTCGAAATGGAACAGCTTTATGGCATCGACAACGACCCGCTCGCTGTGATGATCGCCAAGGCCAATCTCATCGTGAGGTTCAATGAATCGTCGGTGTATCCCCAAATTTACCAGATGGACTTTCTGCTTCATGCTGCCTCTGCCTTGGGTGATTTGAAGTTCGATTACATCGTCACCAACCCGCCTTGGGGCACCGAGAAAGGCAAACTACACGAATCGGAGATTATCAATTCGAAAGAGAAAGCTTCGTTGTTCTTCACTGAGTCGTACAAATTCTTGAACCAGAATGGCATACAGCATTTCTTGCTACCTTCGTCGGTGATGAAAATCAAGGTTCATGCCGACTTGCGCCGTTTTGTGACACAGGAGACGCGCATAGAGAGCATCAAATGCTACCGTGAGCGTTTCAAAGGAGTGTTCACCGATTTCATCAGCTTGAAAGTCAGCAAGAAGCCTACATTTGGAAAACAGGATTATTTGGTGTATGGCACCAACAACGAGGTGTCGAGGAAAGAATTTGTGCCGGCCAACGACGACTTCTGCGCTATCCCCATGCTGAACGACCGCGACGAAGCCATCCTCAGCAAGGCAGAAAGGATGCGTCACGATGACCTGTCGCACAGCCAATGGGCCTTGGGTATCATCACGGGCAACAACGCCAAAGTGTTGAAAGAGAGGCCACGCACAGGATTGGAGCCTATCTACACCGGCAAGGACATCAGCAAATATGGCTTGAAGAAAGCCACTCGTTATGTCAAATACAACCATGCCAATTTTCAACAATGTGCCAAGGATGAGTTTTATCGCGCCAAGGAAAAGCTGGTGTATAAGTTCGTGTCAGGTCTCTGCTTCACCTACGACGACAAGCAGCGCCTCTTCCTCAACAGCGCCAACATCCTTATCCCCGACATCGAAGGCATGAGTGTGAAAACAGTGTTGGCGTTCCTCAACTCGGCGTTGTTTGACTTCTTATACGTCAAAAAATTCAACGACCTCAAAATCCTGAAAGGTAACTTGTCGGCTTTGCCGTTCCCGAAGATTTCGGCCAATCTTAACGAACAGTTGACAGCTTTGGTGGACAAAGCCTTGAAATGCGAAAAAGAAGCTAAAGAAGAGATTGATAGTGTTATCTTTTCTTTGTATGATTTTAGTATAGAAGAGATAAATCTAATAACAGAATAAGCAGGTCCCTGAGCCTGTCGAAGGGCCGGTTTTAGAAGAAATAATCTATGTGTTACATGTACATATTGCGTTGTTCAAATGGCCAGTATTATGTTGGAAGCACACATGATTTAGACAAAAGACTTGCAGAACATCAATATGGTGAAGGTGCTCTGTTTACAAAAAAGCATCTTCCTGTTGAACTTGTTTATTATGAGCAGTTTCAAAGGATTGACGATGCATTCCTAAGGGAACATCAAGTCAAAGGTTGGAATAGAAAGAAGAAAGAAGCATTAATAAATAATCATCCAGAATTATTACCTGAGTTGTCGAAACATCAGTAGAAAACCTTTTACTGTCGGCCCTTCAACGGGCTCAGGGATCGTGGCTTTTACAATTATCTGTCGGCCCTTCGACAGGCTCAGGGACCTTAGTTTTTACAATTATGCAAATCCTAGTCACAGGCGGTGCCGGATTTATCGGCAGCCATACCTTAGTGGAACTCAATGCAGCAGGACACGATACCGTCGTTGTCGACAACCTCAGCAACAGCAACCGCAAGTCGTTGGAGCGCGTT
>CADAPW010000013.1 GCA_902789915.1 uncultured Bacteroidia bacterium
CAATCCCACCACCAATATGGGAGGGGAGACCATCGAGAACATCGAAAAGGTGGTCCTTATGCGCGATGGCGTTGAGATTTTCTCACAAACGAATGCCACTCCAGGCCAAACCATGACTTTCGAAGACCAAGTGTCTGACTTTGACCGCTATGACTACGCAGTATACTATGAGTCCAACAACATCAGAGGGCCTTATGCCGAAACCTATTACGTTTACGGTCCGACATGCACTTGGAAGGTGATTGGCCAGACCACCAATTTCCAAGGTTGGAATGGCGGAAAGATCCAATTGGTGAATTCACATGGCTCGGTTTGCGGTGAGGTCACAATGACCAATTCGACACCCTCCAACACTGCCATTCGTGTGCCGGAAGGTGATATCACTTTCAGATGGGTGGCTCCTGCTTCGGCCGTCAGCAACATTACCATCAACATCAAGAATTCGAATAATACCTCTGTCTACACCTATACGGGCAACTCAAACAACATTCCCGCGACTATGTTCACTGGTACCAACGACTGCGACGGCTGTCAGCCTCCCACCGACCTTAACGGTGAATACCAATGGTCAGGAGAAGCTTTCGGTACCTTGCTCACCTGGAGCTATGATGTTGACCCGCAATCGTTCAAGGTCTACCGTAGCGAGGATGGCCAAGACTATTCCTTGATAGCCACTGTCGACAAGACCCTTCGCGAATATTTTGACGAGGCTGGTGCTGGTGAATATTATTACAAGGTGACAGCCTTCCGTTCCTACTGCGAATCGACACCCGCATGGGCCAACGAAAGCCAGGACTACGTTTATGTCTCTGTTACTTCGGTGAACGAAGACAGCGACGAAGGCTGCAAGGTGTATCCCAATCCTGCCAACGCCATGATTTGCGTTGAAGCCGATGGCATGGAGCAGGTGACCATCTTCAATGTGATGGGACAAGTGGTCTATCAGCAGCATTGCAGCGAAGACGGCGTGGTCATCGGTATTTCCGATTTGGTTTCCGGCATCTACACCGTAAGTGTGAAGACAGCCCAAGGCACCATGACCAAGCGCTTCACTGTCATCCACTGATGATTTCGCAAAATTGTCATGAAAACGAAAAGGAAACACGCCGTGTTTCCTTTTTTTATATCTTTGCGCATCAAATTAATACGACTATGAGAAACTATATTATTACTTTGCTGGCGATTGCACTAACGAATATTGTAGTGCAGGCACGCCCTATCAATCAAGAAACCACAAAACGCTTGGGACAGTCCTTCGTGACTTCCAAATTTGAACAAACTCGACAAAGTTCAGAACTGAACCTTGTTTATACAGCGTTTTCTGAAAGGGGAGAGGCTTGCTACTATATTTACAATGTGGGCAACACAGGCTTCATCATCATGGCTGCCGACGACCACTATCGGCCAATCATCGGCTATTCAGATAAAGGAAACTTCAACGTCAAAGACATGGCTCCCGCTTTGGCCGATTATCTTGAGGTTGTCCGTCATGGCGTGATGGAGGCGGCTCAGGCTCCTTCGGCCCCTGCTTCGGTGGCTGCCGACTGGGATATGCTTGAGAAGAACGGTTGCCTTGTGTCGCGTCACGGAGGCAGAGAAGATGAATACCTTGTACAAACCACCTGGAATCAGAATTATCCTTATAACTATTTTTGTCCCGTCGGTGATGGCAGCGGTCCTGGCGGTCACTGCTATGCAGGTTGTGTGGCTACTGCCGCCGCCCAATTGATGAGGTATTGGAACCATCCGTTGCAAGGCCAAGGGAGCCATACTTATATACCTGAAGACCATCCGGAATATGGCCCTTTGACCGTCAATTTTGGTGCGGCCACATACGATTGGGACAATATGCCCTATTCCATCTCGGCGAACTCTCCGATAGAACAGATTGAGGCTGTGGCACAATTGATTTATCATGCCGGCGTCAGTGTTGACATGAATTACCGCCCAACAAGTAGCGGTGCGTATACTAGTGTGCTTTGCAATGTTATGCCGCTTCATTTCTATTATACGGAAAGTATGGTCAATTTGGCCCGTGAGGATTATTCCCATGAGGATTATATGCAGCTGATTATCGATGCCGTCGATATGAACTGGCCCATGGTGCATCGCGGTGGTGGTCACGCATACGTGGTTGACGGTTACAACGACAACGATATGGTACACTTCAACTGGGGTTGGAGCGGCAGCAATGACGGCTTTTTCAATGTCGATGACCACGACTATACAGATGGAGAAAGTGTCATTTACAATTATGTGCCTGCTGAAATCTATTCCGCCACGCCTAATAAGCCTACCGACCTGACTGCTGTTGCTTCTGAAGAAGGCAGGCTGTCTGTCGCCCTCACTTGGACCAACCCGACGCTCACCATGGATGACCAACCCTTGACAGCCATCGACCAAATCGTCGTGGAACGCAACGGCCAGATTGTGTATGTGGAAGACAATGTGGCCCCGGGCGCGGTGATGAGTATCGTGGACGAAACCGTCCCTTATATCGATGCTTTCGATTATGCTGTTTACGCTGTCATCGAAGGCCGTCACGGTGCATTGGCGCGTGTTAGTAATGTGTTTGTAGGACCCACGTGTGATTGGAAGATTATTGGCCAGTCCAACAATTTCCAGGGCTGGAAAGGTGGCCGTGTTTCACTCTATAGCGCAACGGGAAAGGAAATCCAAACTTTCACCATATCCAATTCTTCTCCTGTTACAGTCAATATTCCCGTACCGTTGGGTAGGGGAAGTTTCGGTTGGAGCGCTCCTATGGGTACTATTAGTAATATGTCGTTGATCATCAGAGACTCGGAAAACAATGCCGTTTTTACTTATCAAGGCAATTCATCGGGGTTGGCTGCAGGCACTATTCTTGCATTCAATAATGGCTGCGGCGAAGACAATCCTACACAGGCACCATACGGTTTAAGTGCTGAAGTTGAGGAGGATAATGCTATCCTTACTTGGGAATCCGATTCCGACCCGTTGCATGGTTTTATCATCTATCGCGACGAGCATATTTATACTATGGTATCGGATGGCACCGCCCGCACTTTCACTGACATGGGCATTGATGTGGGGCATTGCTACACCGTTTCTGCTCTTGAAGCGGGTGGCGAGTCGCCGAGTTCCAACGAAACCTGCGCTTCTGCGGGCAACTGCATGGGCGCCACTAACTTCGATTTCGAGTATGTTGGACAATACTACCGAATCAAGCTGAAATGGGAAAGACCCGAAATCAGCGAGGGACTGACAGGCTACTACTTGTATCGCAGGCAAGGGGAGGAGGGCGACTATGTAAAGATTAAGCCTCTTGGTGCTTCGGCTACCTCTTATACGGATAATACGGCCAATGAAGAAGGTGTTTATTACTATAGGCTGTATGCCTACTATCGTGATATTGACTGCATATCGGCTCCCGCCACGGCAAAAGACGATCCGGTCCAATTCTTCCTGAGGGTGTATTATTCAACGGATGATGTTGCAGAACAAGAAATGGCCTTAGTTAGCGTATTTCCCAATCCAGCTGACCAAAACCTTATGGTTGAAGCGGAGGGCATGACCTATGTGGCAATTTACAACATGCTCGGACAACAGGTATTTACATCCGAATGTAATGGTAATGAGTTGAATGTCAATGTCTCAGGTTGGAGTGAAGGCATTTATATGATGAAGGTGCAAACGTCGGAAGGTGTTGTGTCACATCGTGTCAGCATCGTTCATTAAATGAAGTTTTTCTACAATATGCCAATTTGCATGGGCGCATTTTGAAAAAAATGTCTATATTTGTCGCCTTAATTCAGAATCTAAACTAATAACTACAACAATGAAAAAGTATTTCTTGAGTATGCTTGCCTTGGCACTGGGCCTCGGAATGGCGCAAGCCGGTCCGGTCAGTGTGAGCCAAGCCAAGTATGTCGGACAACAGTTTGTCCAGGCTAATTTTGAAGAGACTAGACAAAGTGCAGAACTCGCTCTTGTCTATACGGGCACTTCCACGAGAGGTGATGTCGGCTACTATGTGTTCAATGTCGGTAGCGACGGTTTTGTCATCGTTTCCGGCGACGACAATTTCCGTCCTCTCATTGCCTATTCGGAAGAAGGCAACTACGACCTCAACAATCCTACGACTGCTTACTACCTGAATGCCATTGCTGAATACAGAAGCGGTGTCAATTATGTCGTCGATCCTCTGGTGCCTGTCGAATGGGAAAGCGTGAGAAACACTGGTAGACTGATTTCGCGTAATGGCGGAAGAGCCGTTCCTTATTTGGTGCAAACCAAGTGGGACCAAACTCCTGCTCCCTATAACAGCATGTGCCCTGCTGACTCCCAGAGTCCCAATGCCGGTTATCATGCCTATACGGGATGCGTGGCAACAGCTATGTCGCAAATTATGAAGTATTGGAATTATCCCGCCCAAGGTCAGGGAAGCAATTCGTACATCCATCCCAAGTATGGTTTGATTACCGCCAATTTCGGTAACACGACCTATGATTGGGACAATATGTTGAATTCTTATTCCTCAGGCAACTACACTCCCGAACAAGGCAATGCCGTTGCCGCGATTTGTTTCCATTGCGGTGTCGCCGTTAACATGGATTACGGTGGCGACGTGGAACAGGGTAGTGGTGCCAATACTGCAAACGTTCCTAGTGCCATTTCCAATTATTTCCGTTATTCCTCCAGTGCATACGTGGTAAACAAGCCTTCTGCTATCAGCGCATGGCAAGACATCTTGAAGGAACAACTTGACCTTGGTTGGCCCGTGTTGTATTCTGGCACGGAAGCCGATGCTCCTTATGGTCATGCTTTCATTTGTGATGGCTACAATGACGACGATATGTTCCATATCAATTGGGGATGGGGCGGATCAAATAACAATTATTTCCTGATTGAAGACATTGAGTATTCGACAAATGTCCGTGGTGTGTTGAATTTCGTTCCTTCTGACGTTTACAATAACACAGCACAGGCTCCCATCAACTTCACCGTGACCCCCAATCCTGACAATGAATTGAGCGCTACGCTGAGCTGGAAGAACCCCTCCAAGAACCTGAGCAATGCTAACCTCACGTCTATCGATCGCATCATCGTCACCCGTGACGGCGAAGTGGTGTTCACCGAGGACAATGTCACTCCCGGTGCTAACATGACTGCCGTTGACAACACTGTCCCTCGTTACGATGCTTTCAACTATTGCGTTTATGCCGTCGTGAATGGCGCTCACGGTAAGGTCGCCTACAAGAACAGAGTTTGTTTTGGTCCCACCTGCAACTGGACCCTCAACATCACCCAAGCTGCCGTGAACGGTTTCCGTGGTGGTGCGATCCATATCTTCAATTCTTGCGGTACTGAATTCTCTTCCGTGACGACTAACTCTTCAGGTGTCCAGTCAATTCCGATTGACATGCCTTTGGGTAATATCGCTCTGAGTTGGACGGCTCCCACCTCTGGCTCGGCCTTCAACATGGGCTTCTCCGTTAAAGATTCCCAAAACCAAGTGATTTTCACCTATAGCGGTAACTCAGACGATATGCCTGTGGGTATCTTCTATGAAGGTAACAACAGTTGCGGAGGCGTGGCTCCGGAAGGTGTCGCCACCAACTGCGTCGCCCTCGTTGACGAGGTGGACCCGAACACCATCCATGTGTCGTGGGATCCCATCGTCGGAGCCAGTGGCTACGGCTATGCCGTGTATAGAGACGGAATGATGCATCGTTTGGTGCCCGAGGGAACTTCTTTCGTGGATGAGAATGTGCCTCAAGGTGGCCACTGCTACTATGTTGGCTATCTGGGCGAAGGCGGTGAAAACGGCCTCTATTCCAACGAGTCGTGCGCTACCGCAGGCACGGATTGCATGGCCGCTACCAATTTGGACTATGAATACACGGGGAGCACCTATAAAATCAAAGTGAAATGGGAGAAGCCGGTCCCTGCAACAGGCTTGTCTGGTTACTATCTGTTTAGAAGAACCGGCGAGGAAGGCGAATACACCAGAATCAAGGTGCTCGGCGCCAATGCCACAAACTACTCTGACAATTCCGCCAACCAAGACGGTGTCTATTATTATTACAAGCTTTACGCTATCTACA
This sequence comes from uncultured Bacteroidia bacterium, assembly GCA_902789915.1. GTDB lineage: Bacteria > Bacteroidota > Bacteroidia > Bacteroidales > F082 > Limimorpha. The sequence goes on from CADAPW010000013.1 coordinate 6,090, forward strand.
ACGCCATCGACTGTACCTCAGCTCCTGCTAACTGGATCGGCGACCCGAACCAGTTCTTCCTCAGAGTCCTGTATTCCACTGATGGTGTCGATGAAATGGAATCCAATGACGTGGCTCTGTTCCCGAATCCTACCACCGACCGCTTCACCGTGGAAGCCGAAGGCTTGAACCATGTGTCGGTCTTCAACGCCCTGGGCCAGATGGTTTACGACATGGATTGCCACAGCGAATCTGTCGACATCAACCTCAACAATGTTGAGACAGGTGTCTACATGGTGCGCATCGCCACCGCCAAAGGCATCGCTTCGAAGCGTGTCACCATTATCAAATAAGAACTACCTGGTTCTGAAATAAAAAGAACGGCTGCCTCGGTTCGGGGCAGCCGTTCTTGTTGATACATTGGATCATTCTTCCTTGATGAGATGCACATCGCATTGCGGGAACGGGATACTAATGCCGTTTTCATTCAAGGTGTTATAGATGAGTTCCTTGGCGCGGTCGATATAGGCGACACGTTCTGCTACTAACACTTGTTGCTTCACTGCAACGGTGACGGCGCTGTCGTCCATATCATCCAGAATGATGCTAATGCCACGCTTTGGATCCACAATGTCGCGTCCGAAGGCATCTTTGTCTTGAAGCGTCTTCAAGGCCTCTCCCAGTAACTCACGGACACGTTGGATGTTGGTGCCGTATGCCACGCCCACGGTAATCTTGACGAACTCATATCCATGGTTGCGGGTGAGGTTGCTGAAGTTTTTGGCAAACAAAGTGGCATTGAGGAAGGACATCTCAGCACCATCAACGGTCTCAATTTCGGTGCTTTGATAACCAATGTGGGTGACCTTGCCGCGGATGCCATCGCAGACAATCCAATCGCCGACACGTAGTCGACCCGACATCAGTTGAATACTATAGATGAAGTTGTTGAGTGTGTCCTTGAGGGCAAGACCGATACCAGCTGAAAGGCCTCCAGCAACAAGACTTAGCGAGTTGGTGGGGATATGTAGCATCAGCACGATGATGACGATGTAGGTAAACCAAACCAAGACGCTGATGATACTGTTGCCCAACGACAGGTTGATCTCATTGTTGCGGATGGTCTTGCGGTTGTGCCTCTTCATGAAGAGTGCATACCGGCATTGTTGCCAAATGGCATGCAAGGCGCGGTTGATATAGCGGAACGCGAAGAATAGGCTGATCAAAACGAGAATGCCGTGAAACGAAAGCCTGAACGTGTCAGCACCGCTATCGTTGACCAATTGCACGAAGTTTTGATAATAAATGTTTTTGAACAAATCATCAAAATCGAACACGTTTAGGGCCAGGCGAACGCTTGATGGTACAGACAACAAGCCCATCACGGGAAGTACCACATCCTTGACCAAATCGTAAAACCAAGTGGCACCAAACATCAGCGTCTCCTTACCGGGTCCCGATATGAAAGTTATTCGAGAGCGGTACTCATCTAGTCGTTTAGTCATCCGCTTCTTGCGATACTGAACGATGAGATACAGAATGGTGTAAATGATTTGAATGTAAGCCAATTGGAAGTACCACCACACCAGAATAAGCAATGAGGCGAAGATGTAGCCTGCAATGGCTACGCCCGATGCGGCACCAAGAGCCGCCAAAGAGAGCCAGCCAAAGAGACGGTCGAAGCGATCCATTTCTTTGACGTGATGCAGGCAGGCAAGGAGTTGCCACAAGGAGAAAGCTATGAGTACAGGTGGGAAGATGTAATTCATCAGTGTGTTAGGCATAAATACCACGCGGAAACCGATGACCGCCAAAGCCATGCAAAAGGTGGGCATGTACATCTTGAGACCATGCTTCAACTGATTGGGGTTTAACCTAAGAATCAAAGCAAGAAGGATGGTCGCCAACAGCCAAAGGAAGGTGTTGGTAAGTCGTGCTGCAATATAGAGAAAACCGTCACCACCGATGCAAGAATTAATGATAACGGTGATGAAAACGGCGGCAAACAAAGAGATGAAACGCCGCATCTCCTTGTCGACATACTTTTTCAAAGGTTTGAAGTAACGGAAGGCAGGAACAAGCAGGACCGAAGCAATAAGCCATATCACCATCAACTCGACGACAAAGAAAATGAAAATGTAAATCTGGAGCGAATACTCCTCGCCCGTGTCGGCCGACTGCTCCCCATGGTCTCTCTTAAACAGCGAAGACAAGGAAGCGGTCTTGTATTTCTCGTGTGCGTCTTCCATGGCTTGTTCCCAATGACGACCAGGATGCTCCAATATGGTAAACCACGGGGTTTGACCCTCAATGAAGATGCGGCTTTGAAGCACTTGATAATAATCGTGTGCATAATCGTAAGTCTCTTTGAGTCTTAGATAGGTTTCATAGTAGTGGATGCTGTCAGCTACCACGACGGCTTTGGTCTCAGCATACATCTTAATTAGTTCACCCGCATAAAAGATGCATTGCTCGCGGTCGTTTTTTCCTTGTTCGTCAAGCTCGAAAGGTACAGAGAGGGAGTCGGCCATGGCTTTGACTTCCTCGTCCAGTTCAAGATGCGTACTGCTGAAAAAGAGCGGATTCAAGCTGTCATAATGGATGAGCAGACTGTCAGGCACGCCAACAATGGTGTCTAGTTCGGGAGGAAGACGACGCAGCGACTCGATGAGGCGGGCGTGACGTTCTATTTCTACATTGAGATTGGTGACGATGCGGTCGAAGGGCCTGCGGTCTTGGTTAAACTCATTGTATTTTTGGGTGACTCTCTGTAGGGCATAGCTCACGTCAAAAGTAAACCCTTGCTTCTGTGAATAAAGCATCAGCGAGAGTTCGTTGCATTCCTTCATAACGTCAACCATCTTTTGGCGCTGGCTCTCATAATCCTCGGTGAGCCTATCGCGATTCTTGTCAATCAGACGGTAGTCGGCTTCCAACTCGTTGCGTAGCACACGCAGGGTTCGGGTGAGATTATGGCCGTAGGAGATGGCGAAGATGGGAACAGTGACAATCAATACCGCCAAGAGAAGGATGAGATATTTCTTCTTCATGCCTTTCTCTCCCAGACCTCAAAGCGATAGGAATAGTCCACTTGCGGGTCGTTGTCGATGACCTCAAGGTCAACGAGGTCCCATTCATCGAAGTTGACGTATGGGAAATAAGTGTCGGCCTCGAATTCCTTGTCGAGACGGGTCAGATAGAGGCGGTCGGCCTTGGGCAGAAACTGCTCGTAGATGCTGCCGCCGCCCATGATGAAGACTTCGTCCTCGTTTTGGGCCATTTCGATGGCTTGCGGGATGGAAGTGGCCAACTCGTAACCTTCAGGAGCGGTGTCGAGACGGTCGGAGATGACGATGTTGCGGCGGTTGGGCAGGGCCTTTTGTCCCGGCAACGAAAGCCAAGTGTTGTGCCCCATGATGACACAATGTCCTGAGGTCACCTTCTTGAAGTGTTTCAGGTCGTTGCTGTTGTGCCAAATCAGTTGGTTGTTGATGCCGATGGCGCGGTTGGCTGCCATGGCGACGATGATTGATATTGTCATATTAGTTGTCAGTTGTTCAGTTGTTCAGTTAAGGTCCCTGAGCCTGTCGAAGGGCCGTTTCATACCGAAACCTCACCCTTGATGGCAGGCCACGGGTCGTAATTCTCTAAAGTGAAGTCGTCAAATTTGAAGCCAAAGATGTCTTTGATTTCTGGATTGATTTTCATGGTGGGCAGTGGGCGAGGGGTGCGCGTCAGTTGCAGCTTCACCTGCTCGATGAGGTTGTTGTAGATATGCACGTCGCCGAAGGTATGGACGAACTCGCCAAGCTGGAGGTCGCACACCTGCGCCATCATCATGGTGAGGAGGGCGTAGGAGGCGATGTTGAACGGCACGCCGAGAAACACGTCGGCACTGCGTTGGTAGAGTTGGCACGACAACTTTCCATCGGCCACATAGAACTGGAAGAAGGCGTGGCAGGGTGGGAGTGCAGCCTTGCCGGCCGCCACGTTAGCGGCAAAGTCCTTTTCGTGCTCATCAGGCAAAACGCTGGGGTTCCATGCCGTCACGATATGCCTGCGGCTGTTGGGGTTTTCCTTGATGCTCTTCACCACCTCGGCAATCTGGTCTATGCCTTCATTATTCCAGTTGCGCCATTGCGCTCCGTAAACGGGACCGAGGTCACCGTTGGGGTCGGCCCATTCGTCCCAGATGGTGACCTTGTTGTCGTGCAAATATTTGATGTTGGTGTCGCCGCTGAGCAGCCACAGCAGCTCATGGATGATGCTCTTTAGGTGTACCTTCTTCGTCGTCACCAAAGGGAAGCCTTCAGAGAGGTCGAAACGCATCTGGTAGCCGAACACGCTGATGGTGCCCGTGCCCGTGCGGTCGCCCTTCTGATGGCCGTGGTCAAGGATATATTGGAGTAGGTCGAGGTATTGCTTCATGAGAATGATGAATTAGTTCTGTTCGGGCGTATGTTTGTACTTGAACAGAATGGCAAACAAAATTCCCACCACCAAAGCAAACGCCGCAAACACATACCAGGCCGTTGTCCAGCCAGCCATGACATCGAAGTTTGGGTCGGCAGCGGCAGGGTGGAACACAAAACGGTTTACCACTGCTTGGGCACAGAGCGAGCCGATGGTGGCGCCAAAGCCGTTGGTCATCATCATGAATACGCCTTGCGCGCTTGAACGGATGCTGACATCGGTATTTTGGTCAACGAAGAGCGAGCCGCTGATGTTGAAGAAGTCAAAAGCCACGCCGTAAACAATCATGGAGAGGATCAACAACACGAGGCCGAAACCCGTGGGGCTGCCTGCACCGAGGAAGAAGAAACGCAAAGCCCAGGCAACGAAGGCGATGAGCATCACTTTCTTGATGCCGAACTTTTTCAGGAAGAAGGGGATGAGCAAGATGCACAGCGTCTCCGACACCTGCGAGATGGACGACAGGAACACATTGTGTTTCACTGCAAAAGCGTTGGCATATTGTGGGTTGTTACCGAAAGCGTCAAGATATGGCGTAGCAAAGCCGTTGGTCACTTGAAGGCACATGCCCAAGAGGAACGAGAAGATGAAGAATACGCACATTTTAGCATCCTTGAACAATGTGAAAGCACGCAGCCCGAAGGTGTCTACAAACGACTTGCTCTCCACGTTCTTGTTGACGGGACAATCCGGCAAAGTGAAAGAGTAGATGGCGAGGATGATGCCCCAAGCGGCGGAAACAAACAACTGTTGGTAACCATCCTTAAAACCAGTGAAGTTGACAATCCACATGGAGAGGATAAAACCGATGGTGCCGAACACGCGGATAGGAGGGAAGGCCTTCACAGTGTCAAGCCCCGCTTGGTTCAAGGCATTGTATGAGACGGAGTTACCCAAGGCGATGGTCGGCATAAAGAAGGCTACGCTGATGGCATAGAACGGAAACAACTGCCCGAAGGTGACATTGGGGCCGTATTTCATGCCCATATAACCCGCCAAAGCCATAAAGACGGCGGCGATAAAATGGCAGATGCCCAACAGCTTCTGGGCAGGGATCCAGCGGTCAGCCACGATACCCATCAGAGCAGGCATGAAGAGGGATACGATACCTTGGATGGCAAAAAACCTTCCGATGTGGGCACCCATGCCGACACGGCCCAGGTAGATGCCCAAAGAACAAAGATAAGCTCCCCACACCGCAAAGATGAGGAAGTTCATCACAATTAATCGAAACTTGATTGATTTCATATACGTTGATTTAAATATTTAAAATTCAAAATTTAAAATTTGTCGGCTGACACGATGTGACAGCCCTGCAATTCCTATCTGATAACTTTTAACTCCAAACTCCAAACTCTCAACTCAAAACTGTCAACTATCAACTCTAAACTCTACTATTTATTTCATCCCTAATCTTCGCCGCCTTCTCGTAGTCTTCGTTGTCGATAGCTTCTTGAAGCAACTCTTCCAACGCTTCCATGTCGAGTATGTTGAGGCTGGCAGAGGCGTCTACCTTATTAATACGGTCTCCTTCGTCATTGGCAGTCGGCTTTTCCATGTCTTCCATGATGATGCCGGCTTCTTCCATGACGGTCTCGTATGCATAAATCTCGCAACCTGCCCGCACGGCTATGGCGATGGCATCGGAAGGGCGCGCGTCGACCATCGTGAGGTCGTTGCCCTGCTTGCACACCAGCATGGCATAGTACACGCCGTCGCGGAAACGGTTAATGACCACTTCCATGACCTCGACACCAAACTCCTTGGCAAACCTCAAAAAGAGGTCGTGCGTGTGGGGCCTGCCGTTGCGGTGTTTCTCAATGCCTACGGCGATCGACTCGGCTTCCGCACTACCAATGACGATGGGCAGACGACGCTGCGAGAGTTTGTCGCCCAAAATCAAGACGTAGGCTCCCGTCGAGGATTCGCTGTAAGTCAGACCTACAATTTCCAAATTGACTTTGTTCATAACAGCTTGATTTAGGATGAAAGATAGGTTCTGTGTCGCTAAAAAACTGATTATTAAGTTTCTATTTCAGATTAAAACCTACTTCCTTCAATCGTCAAAAATAAGGACTTTTTGGGAAATGGACAAAAAAAGTTGCATCAATGAAAATTTCTATGCAAAAAAATTTCATTTCAATTCATTTTGTCCTTATTTTTGTCCCCTCAAAATACATTGATTTTGTTTGAAACAATGTTTAACTAAATATCAATCTTATGATTAGCAACAGTATTGTTTACATCGTGTTGGCTGCCTCAGTTTTGGCACTGACATTTGCTTTCATCTTCTACAAGCAGATGATGAAAGAGGACGAAGGTACTGACCTGATGAAGAAAATCGCTGCGTATGTGCGTAAGGGAGCCATGGCTTACCTGAAGCAACAGTACAAGGTGGTGATCATTGTGTTCATCATCTTGGCCGCCATTTTTGGCATCATGGCCTACTTCAAATTGCAGAACGGCGTCGTGTGGTTCGCTTTCCTCACGGGCGGTTTCTTCTCTGGCTTGGCAGGCTTCTTCGGCATGAAGACGGCCACCTACGCCTCGGCACGTACGGCTAATGCCGCCAGAAAGTCGCTCAACAGCGGTCTTCAAGTGGCTTTCCGCTCGGGTGCTGTCATGGGTCTCGTCGTGGTGGGCCTCGCCCTGCTTGACGTTTCCGTGTGGTTCCTCGTGCTGAATGGAACAGGACTGCTTGAGGCTGTCGGAGCACAAAAAGACCTGATTACCATCACCACCACCATGCTGACCTTCGGTATGGGTGCTTCCACGCAGGCTCTGTTTGCCCGTGTGGGTGGCGGTATCTACACCAAGGCTGCTGACGTCGGCGCCGACCTCGTCGGTAAGACCGAGTACAACATCCCTGAGGACGACCCGCGCAATCCCGCCACCATCGCCGATAACGTTGGTGACAACGTCGGTGACGTGGCTGGTATGGGTGCTGACCTTTACGAGTCCTACGCTGGCTCCATCCTGGCTACCATGGCCTTGGGTGCTTCCGCTTTTGCCACCGCTGCCACGCAAAGCGCCGCTGGTGCCGAGATGCAACTGAAAGCCGTGTTTGCTCCTATGTTGATTGCCGCTGTGGGCGTGCTGCTTTCCTTGATTGGTATTTTCATGGTCCGCACCAAAGAAAATGCCGGCATGAAGGAACTTCTGGGCGCTTTGAGCCGTGGCACCAACACTGCCGCGTTCTTGATTGCCGCAGCAACCTTTGGCATTATGTATTTCCTCTTTGGAAAAGAAACTGGTGAATATGCCAACATGTGGTGGCAGACCTCACTGTCGGTGGTGGTCGGCCTGTTGGCTGGTGTCATCATTGGTAAATCTACTGAATACTACACTTCACAGAGCTATAAGCCCACGCAAAAGGTGGCTGAGAGTTCCAAGACGGGTCCCGCCACGGTCATCATCTCTGGCTTGGGTCTCGGTATGCTTTCCACTGCCATTCCTGTGGTCACTGTTGGTTTTGCAATCGTATTGGCTTACCTTTGCGCAAATGGTTTCCATATCGCTTTCACGCCTGAAAACCTGTCACATGGCCTTTATGGTATCGGTATCGCCGCTGTGGGTATGCTCTCCACTTTGGGTATCACCTTGGCTACCGATGCATACGGTCCCATCGCCGATAATGCCGGTGGTAACGCCGAAATGAGCGGCCTCGAACCTGAAGTGCGTAAGCGCACCGACGCTCTCGATGCCCTCGGCAACACCACTGCTGCCACGGGTAAGGGCTTCGCCATCGGTTCTGCTGCTTTGACGGCTCTGGCACTGTTGGCTTCATACGTTGAAGAAATCAAGATTGCCCTCATCCGTGTGGGTCAAGCTTTGCCGAACGGCGTTGAAGCCGCCAAGGCTTCTTTGGTCGACTTCATGGAAGCCTACAACGTCAACCTGATGAACCCCATCGTCCTCGTCGGTATCTTCATCGGCGCCATGATGGCCTTCGTGTTCTGCGGCATGACGATGAACGCCGTGGGTCGTGCAGCTCAGAAGATGGTGGAGGAAGTCCGCCGTCAGTTTAGCACCATCTCTGGTATTCTTGAAGGTAAGGCTGAACCCGATTACGAGCGTTGCGTGGCTATCTCGACGAAGGGTGCCCAGCAAGAGATGCTGGTGCCTTCAATCCTCGCCATCCTCGTCCCGATTTTGACAGGTGTCATTTTGGGCGTTCCTGGTGTTCTCGGCCTCCTCATCGGTGGCTTGAGCACGGGCTTCGTGCTGGCTGTCTTCATGGCCAACTCGGGCGGTGCTTGGGACAATGCCAAGAAATATGTCGAAGAAGGCAACTTTGGCGGCAAGGGTTCTGACAACCACAAGGCTACCGTCGTTGGCGACACCGTCGGTGACCCCTTCAAAGATACGTCAGGTCCTTCGCTGAACATCCTCATCAAGCTGATGAGCATGGTGAGCATCGTGATGGCCGGTCTGACTGTCACCTGCCACCTGCTGTAAACAGTTTTAGCATTGACAAAAAGTCCTTTGAGAAGTTTTTCTCAGAGGACTTTTTTTTTGGTACGGTTTTTGAAATGCAGAAAAAATGTTTGAAAAAATTCAAGATTTGAACAACGAACAATAATAATTACTAATTTTGCAACAATTTTAAATCAATAAGCAATGAAGAAAGTGATTTATCTGCTTGGTATCATGCTCCTTTTTGCAGGAGTTGCCAAGGCCCAAGACGCAAAGGTTCAGAACGGACCTCAAATTGAATTCGAAAAACTCGTGCATGACTACGGTGATGTGCCTTACAACGGCAATGGCGAATGTGAATTCCGTTTCACCAATACCGGTAACGAGCCTCTTCTTGTGCAAAAACCCAAGTCAAGCTGCGGCTGCACCATTCCTTCATGGCCCAAAGAGCCTATCCTTCCTGGAGAGTCTGAAATTATCAAAGTGACCTACAGGACCAACCGTGTGGGTAACATCAATAAAACCGTCACTGTGACCTCAAACGCCCTCAATGAACCGACTGTGGTGTTACGCATCAAGGGTCGCGTGCTTGAACAGCCCACCGAGACCATGCCCGAGAAGAAAGATGACTTCGGCGGTGGCTCACCTGTCAACAATCAGTAAATCATATCAATAAATAATCCAACCAAATAGCCGTCTAATGTAGTGTTAGATGGCTTTTTGTTCAAATCAAACCTTTATGCCACAAATATCCAAAAAAGGTATGGAACTGCCGCAGTCGGCAATCCGTAAACTCGTTCCTTTTTCTGATGCTGCCAAAGAGCGCGGCGTCCATGTGTATCACCTTAACATTGGCCAGCCCGACATCGAGACCCCTAAAGGCGCACTCGCTGCCTTGGCCGACACTGCTCGCGAACTTCCTGGCACCCATGGTGTGCTGGAATATAGCCATTCAGCTGGCATCCCGTCGTACCGTCGTGCCCTTTGCAACTATTACCATCGTCATGGCATCGATGTGACTCCTAACCAGATTATCGTCACTACTGGTGGTAGCGAGGCTTTGCAAATGGCTTTCACCGTGTGTTTGAATCCTGGCGACGAAATCATCATTCCGGAACCTTACTACACCAATTATAACACCTTCGCCAAGCTGTGCGATGCCAAGATTGTCACTATCCCTAGCGATATCAAGACGGGCTTTGCTCTGCCTCCTATTGAAGAGTTCGAGAAAGTTATCACTCCTCGCACCAAAGCCATCATGATTTGTAACCCCAACAACCCCACGGGTTATCTTTACACCCATGAGGAGTTGTTGAAGGTGGCTGGCCTGGTCAAGAAGTATGACCTTTATCTTTTTGCTGACGAGGTGTATCGTGAGTTCTGTTACGACGGTCACAAACACTTCAGTGTGATGCAACTTGAAGGTTTGGAGCGCAACACCATCCTGTTCGACTCGGTCTCAAAGCGTTACAGTGCTTGCGGTGCCCGTGTGGGTTGTATGGTGACCCGCAACAGTGAGGTCTACGCCATCGCCATGCGTTTGGCTCAGGCCCGTCTCTCGCCGCCGAGCTTTGGTCAGATCTTCGCTGAAGCTGCTGTCAACACCCCGCAATCCTACTTTGACGGTGTGTATAACGAGTACATCGCCCGCCGTAATGTCGTCGTCGAGGGCATCAACAAGATCCCGGGCTGCTTCTGCCCGATGCCTAAGGGTGCCTTCTACACGGTCATCGACCTGCCTATTGACGACAGCGACAAGTTCTGCCAGTGGTTGCTCACCGACTTTAGCTACAACGGTGCCACGGTGATGTTGGCTCCTGCCACGGGCTTCTATGCCGACCCAGAGAAGGGCCGCCACCAAGCTCGTATCACCTACTGCATCTGCATCGACGACCTGAAGGCCGCCATCAAGTGCCTCGAAGAGGCTTTGAAGGTGTATCCAGGAAAGTTGAGATAATCAATACATCAAGTATTTTGCCCTAATGGCCTTGAAAATCTCAAGGTCATCCTTCCAAGAAGCGCGGATTTCATCTGCGCTTTTTCCATTTTCTATGTCGCGCTGCAACTGCTTGTCGCCTGAAAGCAAACGGAAATAGTTGGTGAAGAAAGACTTGTCTTTCAACTGTTGGTAAGCCTCGATAATCCATTCCAGATGGAGTTGGTTGGTGTTGTGTTTGTAGTCGTGGGCGAACTCGACAAGGTTTTCGCCACGACAACGCTGGCCTTCCAAAAGGGGCTTTGAGGCACCACTCGTGCTTTTGGGCGTGAAAGTGAAGCTGCCACGCATGTCGGGGTGGCCATACACTTGGAAAGGCGTCTCCGTGCCGCGTCCGATGCTGACGATGCTGCCTTCAAAGAAACACAAAGTGGGGTAGAGGTACACCGATTCCCAGTTGGGCAGGTTGGGCGAGGGTTTCACGGGCAATTCGTAGATGGCGTTGCGGTTGTATTTATTAATAGGTATCACAGTGAGGTCGCAGGTGACGCCGTTTTTCAGCCAGCTTTCGCCGTTGACCATCTTGGCATACTCGCCTATGGTCATGCCATATACAACGGGTACTTGATGCATCCCAACAAACGATTGGTTTTCAGATTTCAACACAGGTCCATCAACATAGAAACCGTTCGGATTGGGACGGTCGAGGACGATGACAGGAATATGGTTTTCGGCGGCGGCTTCCATCACATAGCTCATGGTAGAGATGTAGGTATAGAACCGCACGCCGACATCTTGAAGATCAAAAAGAATGATGTCAATGCCTTGCAGCATCTCGGGCGTAGGTTTCTTGTTTTTGCCATAAAGCGAGACGATGGGAAGGCCTGTTGTCTCATCTTTGCCACTGTTTACTTTGGCTCCGGCATCGGCCGTGCCTCGGAAACCATGCTCGGGCGTGTAGATTTTTCGCACGTTGACACCCAATGAAAGCAAGGTGTCCACTAGATGTGTCTCACCGACAATGCTGGTCTGGTTGCCGACAATACCAACCCGCTTACCTTCAATTAGTGGCAGGTAGTCGTCAAGTTGGGTGGCAGCGGAGACATAATGCGCCTTGTCGACAAAAGTGAGAAAAGGAGAGGAGACGCTCACTCTTTGTGAATCTTCGTCCGTCTTGAAGATTTGGGCATGGCTTTGCACCAGGAAGGCGCAAAACAGCAAGGCTATGGAAAAGAATTGTCGTTTCATCCGAGTTTTATTTTTACCTTTGCAAAATTATTGAATTTACTGCAAATGTCAGGCCCAAAATTCATAGCAGACCGAATTTTTTCGCTTTCGAAGGAAAATTTGTCTTCGACGGTGATGCGTTTGGCTGTCACAAGTGTGGCCTTGGCCATCATTGTGATGCTGATTGCATGGGCTGTCGTGGTGGGCTTCAAGAACCAAATCCGCGACAAGGTGATAGGCTTTGTGGCACCGATTCATGTGCAGTCGCTGGACAAAAACGAGTCGGTGGAGGAAACGCCTTTCCAGTTGGACTCGTTGTTAATCAGTAGGTTGAACTCTGTGGATGGTATCGCACATTACCAGATGGTGGCCAACAAGGCGGGCATGATCAAAACCGACGACGAAATCCAAGGCGTGATATTGAAAGGCGTTGATGAGAACTACGACTGGACATATTTCAGCAAGTGCATTGTTGAAGGCAAAACGCCTGAATACAAGGCCGATGAACGCTCCACCGAGGTGTTGCTCTCCAAAGTGATTGCCAACAAGATGCTGCTCAATGTGGGCGATGAAGTGCGCGTGTGGTTCATCGACAAGGACAACCAAGCCCGTGGACGGAAGTTCACGGTAAGTGGCATTTTTGAGACCGGACTGTATGAATTCGATGAGCGTTATGTTTTCTCCGACCTCAACCAAATCCGTAAACTGAACGGTTGGGAAGATGACGAGGCTGGGCTGCTGGAAATTTCACTGAAAGAAGGCTACGATGCCGAGCAGGTGAACGAAAATCTGTATTACACCTTGCCCGCCAGTTTGGCATCCTACACAGCCCGCGACAGCAACCCGCAAATATATGACTGGCTTGATTTGCTCGACACCAATGTTTGGCTTATCATGGCTTTGATGTTGCTCGTGGCAGGCATTACTGTCATCAGTATGTTGCTGATAATCATCATTGAACGCACTTCAACCATCGGCTTGCTGAAAGCCATGGGTGCCAGCAACAAGTTCGTTCGCGAGGTGTTTCTGCGTCGTTCGTTGCGCATCTTGCTCATCGGAATGCTGATTGGCAATGTCATCGGCTTGGGCTTTTGTTTCCTGCAACAATGTACGGGCATCATCAAGCTGAATGCGGAGACTTATTACCTCTCTGCCGTACCCATCGAATTGCATCTTACCACGGTGATTCTCATCAACTTGGGCACTTTATTGCTTTGGGTTTTGATGCTGCTTATCCCGACTTCGGTCATCAATCGGATTAGTCCCACTAAGTCAATACGGTTTGAATGACGAATTTTTGTCGAAAATAGCTTGCCGTTTCAATAAAATCCCTAATTTAGCCGCCGAATCAACATAACAATGATGAAAGACTTTACCATTATGCCGCTGAAAGGCTACGGCGAAATACCTTTCGGAATGTCTCTTGACGAGACGGTCAAGCTGTTGGGCATGCCCGAGTTTTACGAAGAACTGAGCGACATGGAAGAAACGGGCAACCGCTCCATCTATTACGAATACGAGGAACTCGAAACCAACATCTATTTCGAGGGCATCACCAAATCTGTGGTGGCTTGCTTTGAGACTGAAAACCAGGAGGCAACGCTTTATGAAAAACCCGTGTTCGACCTTACGAAAGAAGAAATCATCGACCTGATGAAGAAGCAAGGTTTCAAGGAGTTGGAAGAGGAGACCGAAGATGACGAGCTGCGCGTTTCCTTCGAAGATGCCTTGATTGACTTTTTCTTCGATGAGGATGGCCTGACGGCTATCAGTTGGGGCGTTCTCGTTGATGACCAGGGGGATATCATTTAATCACAAAACATTCAAAACAAGACAAAACTTGCTTATGGATGCGGCGCGGCAACTGCCTTGCTGCAGGAAAGCAGCCAGTTGGCGTGCTTTCCACAAGGAGAAATTGTTTTGGTGGTTTTGTCGGTTTTGTGGAAAAGAATATGAAAACCAAGATCCAACAGAAATACGACGCCTTTGTAGCCTATTTCGAGGAGCACATGCCCATAGCTGAGTCGGAGTTGCATTATAAGAACCCGTATCAGCTTCTCGTGGCGGTGATCCTCTCGGCACAATGTACCGATAAACGGGTCAACATGACTACACCTGCTTTGTTTCAGCGTTTCCCGACGCCTCAGGACATGGCAGATGCTTCTGTTGATGAGATTTACTCCTATATCAAAAGCATTTCCTATCCTAACAACAAGTCCAAGAACCTGTTGGGAATGGCTCAGACCCTCGTGAGCGACTTTGGCGGTGTCGTCCCCGACAATCTCGAAGACTTGCAAAAGCTGCCCGGCGTGGGCCGCAAGACCGCCAACGTGATGATGGCTGTGGCTTTTGACCAACCTGCCATGCCAGTTGATACGCACGTGTTTCGAGTCTCGAACCGCATTGGCTTAACCAAGAACTCCAAAAGTGTTTTGGAAACAGAAAAGACTCTCGTGGCGCATCTGTCTCAAGAAGTGATATCAAAGGCGCACCATTGGCTCATTCTGCATGGGCGTTATGTGTGTCTGGCCAGAAAACCCAAATGCGGGGAATGTGGCATCACCCAAATCTGCGATTTCCATCAGAAAAAACAAAAAGCACAATAATTCAAGAATAATTTAAAAACACAATACAATGAGTACAGGAAAAAAAGTATGGAT
>CADAPW010000014.1 GCA_902789915.1 uncultured Bacteroidia bacterium
ATAAGCCATAACCGCAAGTCAGGGTGCTGCGTGTCAATCCACGTTGCCGTGCAGGTAGGAGTTCTCTCCGCTGATGCCGTTTCTGGAGGTGGAATAGTTTGACAAGTCGTTGTCGTCGCTATGGTTGATGTCGACATTGCGGCGCAGATAGGCAGGCTGGTTTTCAAGCTCTTCCAGGCCTCTTGCCGTTCTGAAGTTCATGCTCAAGGCACGCAGACGTTGTTTCTTCAGCTCTTCTTTTGGGTCGATGACTTTGGTTTTCTTGGCTTCGATGACAGCCACTTCCTGTTCTGCCTTAGCCTCTACTTCTTCCCTTGTGATGATACGAGAGGTGATTTCAAAGCCTTCATCGTCACCGCCGTTGGAGCGGAACGGGTTGTCGAAGACCTTGACGACAGGGCGTTCGTCCTCGTGACGCGTCACGGGCTGCGTGTCTTGTGCAGGAGCCATAGGTGTTGCTTCCACGGTAGGCTCGAAGAGCGGCTCGTCGTCTTCCACGGTGGGTGTTTCTTCCTTGGCCTCAGGAGTCTCTTCATCGGCTTTCGGCATTTCCACTATAGGCTCCTCAAACGAGAACAGGTTATGGACGGTTTTTTCCTCATGCTTCACTTCGGGTTTCGTTTCAGTCTGCTCCTGTTTGGTAACAATGTTTTCCACCTCGGTGGCAGCGATGGTACCCACTGCGGCACCTGCAGGCGCTATTGGGGCTTCTTTTGCCTCGTTTTTCACCTCTCCGTTCAAGTCGTACACCTTTTTCGGCTGGCTGGGAGCGATGGGAGCTTGCTTCTCGTTAATCACTGCGCTGTAGGGCTTGGCGTCATGGTTGAAGCCAGTGGCGATTAGGGTCACGCTAAGGGCTTCGCCAAGGCTTTCGTCGGTGCCGTTGCCCCAGATGACGTCGGAGTTGTTGCCGCAGGCGTTTTGGGCGATTTCGAGGATTTCGTCGACTTCGTCCAACGAAACTTCGTTTGTCCCCGAGGTGATGTAAAGCAGGATGTTCTTTGCGCCTTCGATGTTCGAGTCATTGAGCAGAGGCGAGTGTATGGCGTCCTTGATGGCCTTCTCGGCGCGGTTCTCGCCTTCTGCGGTGCCCGAACCCATGATGGCTTTGCCGCTGTCCTTCATCACCGTCTTCACGTCCTCGAAGTCAACGTTGACATAGCCAGGCACGGTGATGATTTCGGCGATGCCACGCGCTGCTGTTGCCAGCACATCGTCAGCCTTCTTGAAGGCTTCGGAAAGCTTCATGTTGCCATACTGGTCGCGGAGCTTGTCGGTGCTGATGAGGATGAGGGTGTCGACGCACTTTTTGAGTTCCTCGATGCCCGACAACGCCTGCAACTTACGGCGACGGCCTTCGCGTTCCATTGGCATGGTGACGATGCCCACGGTGAGGATGCCTTTCTCCTTGGCCAGCTTGGCCACAACGGGAGCCGCACCTGTGCCTGTGCCGCCACCCATACCGGCGGTGACGAACAACATCTTGGTTTCTTCATCCAAGAGTGCTTCGATTTCGTCGCGGCTCATCTCTGCGGCTTCACGGCCGATGTTGGGGTCGTTGCCGGCGCCGAGTTCGCGCTTGCCGAGGTGGACGGTGGTCTTGACATTGCTCTTCAGCAGGGCTTGATGGTCGGTGTTGCAAAGAATGAAGTCGACGCCTTGGATGCCTTCTTCCATCATGTGGTTGACGGCGTTGCCGCCGCCACCACCCACGCCGACGACTTTGATATAGTTGGGCTTTTCCGCATCGACGGGTTTGAACATCTCACCGTTGTCGTTATTGTAGTTTATGTAATCTTCTGCCATGGTTTAGGTTTTTTCGGGGATTATTCGATGTCTTCTGGGGTAAAGAATTCGGTGAAGGTGGTGACGATTTTCTTCAAATCGACGAGTTTCTTTTTCGGTTTCTTGTTGGTTTCGGATTTCTCTTCTGCATCATCTTCGGCCACGGTGTCGGGGACAAGTTCACCACCTTTGGGCAACATTGGATCGTACTTTGTCTCTTCTATTGCCTTGGAGGCTTCGAGGAACTCGTCGTGTTCCATGCGCGCGATGGTCTCGATGACGATGCCGATACCGGTGGAGTACATCGGGCTTGACATCTCCTTCATCGTGTTCTTGTTGAGGTGTTCGTTGGGATAGCCGATGCGCACTTCCAGTCCGGTCTTGAACTCGGCCAGTTGTTGGATGTGTTTCATCAAGGCGCCACCGCCAGTGAGCACGATACCTGCTATGAGTTGGTTTTCAGATTTTGCTTTCTGGATTTCGTAGTTGACTAGTTCGAAGATTTCCTCCAGACGGGCTTGGATGATATGGGCCAAGTTCTTGAAAGAGATTTCCTTAGGCTCCCTGCCACGAATGCCGGGGATGGAGACCACTTCGTCGTCGCGGTTTTCGCTGGCCAATGCCGAACCGAATTTCACTTTCAC
This sequence comes from uncultured Bacteroidia bacterium, assembly GCA_902789915.1. GTDB lineage: Bacteria > Bacteroidota > Bacteroidia > Bacteroidales > F082 > Limimorpha. The sequence continues at coordinate 2,430 of CADAPW010000014.1, forward strand.
CTCTTCAGCGTAATGCTTGATGATGGAGCATCCTGTGCAGATGTCCTCGGTGATGATGTTGCCGCCGAACGGAATCACTGCAGTGTGTTGGATTTTCTTGTTTTTGAAGATGGCGATGTCGGTGGTGCCGCCGCCAATGTCGACGAGGACCACACCAGCGTCCTTTTCCTCTTCGTCGAGCACGGCCTGTGCCGAGGCGATAGGTTCAAGAATCATGTAGTCCATCTCCAAGCCGGCGCTTTGGATGCACTTCACGATGTTTTTGGCCGCCGAGGTCTGTCCGATAATGACATGGAAGTTGGCTTCGATTTTGTTGCCCAGCATGCCCACGGGGTTGGAGGCCAGCTCACCGTCGACGTATGTGTCTTGACGGATGACGTCGATGATTTCCTCACCAGGGGTCATGTTGATTTTAAAGGTGTCGTTGCGCAGTCGTTCCAGCTCGGCCTCGGTGATTTCGGTCTCGTGGTTGTCGCGCATCAACACGCCACGGTGTTGCAGGCTCTTGATGTGCTGTCCCGCAATGCCGACGCTGACGCGGTTGATTTCCACGCCCGACTGTTCTTCCGCTTGTTTGACTGCCGTCTTAATGGCTTCCACAGTGTCGAAGATGTTGGTGACGACGCCTCTGCGTACGCCTGTGGAGACGGTTTTTCCGTAACCGAGAATTTCAATTTTCCCGTTTTCCGCTTTTTGGCCCACGATGCAGGCCACTTTGGTGGTGCCGATGTCTAATCCGACGATGATTTTTCCTTCACTCATAGCATTATCGTTTTGTACAGACAATTTGATTTTTATATTGCAGGTTAATGGTTTTCAGGTTTTGCGTTTCCAGCCGGTTAAGCCTCTGTTTCATGAAGGTTTCCAAGCGAAACAGCTTGTCGGCGGCGAGGCAGGTGTCGCCTACGATGACGCGAGCATCGAGACCTTTTACGGTAAGCTCGAACTCGTTCTTGTTGTTGCAGTACAGTTGCCCGACACAGTTCTCGATAAAGGGATTGGCCGTGATAGCCTTAAACCAATACAAGGCGTTGATGACGTTGCGGTCGCTGTCGAGCGTGTCGCAAAGGGTGTATGTGACGGTGTCGTTTGGCAGGTTGAGATTGCCGCTGGCAATCAGCACATAGGGCGTGTAGTTGCTGCATGACGGTACCACTACGCCTTCGCTTGTGACATACGCGGAACGGCCGTTATTGCCGAAGACCCTGAGTTGAGGCTCATATTCCTTGAAGTTGACATTCAGGTTACCATCGAGGCCGATGTGGGCGGCATTGCTTTCAATCCAGGGGTTGGCGTCGAGGCTCTTTTGAATCTTGACCATGTCGACGGTGCCGATTTTCTTGGTTCGGCCATATTCTTCACAATAGCTCTCGATTTCTTTTTGCAGCATGCTTCTTCTCACAAAGCCGCTGTCGCTCGCGGGATGCAAGTTGACGGCTTTCACGGGTGTGTTGAGGTAGTTCTCCCTTGCGAAGATGAACAAAACGACAATTGCAGCGGCCGTAATCACCCACAATGCTATGCTCAATATCTTCTTTACCATGTCTTTATCAGTTTTTCGAGAGGTTCAACAAAACGGTCGATGTCGCCAGCACCCATCGTCACCAAGAGTTCGGGCTTTTCGCTGTCAATCAGGCTGATGAGTTCGGCTTTGGTGCAGGTTCTTTTGTTTTCCATCTTGACCTTGTCCAACAAGGCTTGTGAAGTGATGCCTTCGATGGGCAGTTCCCTTGCGGGATAGATGTCCAATAGGATAAGCTCGTCGGACAAGGCCAGGACGGTGGCGAATTCTTCCATGAAATCGCGTGTGCGGCTGAAAAGGTGGGGCTGAAAGACCAGCGTGAGGCGTTTCTCGGGGAAGGAGGCCTTGACTGCTGTCAGGCAGGAACGTATTTCCTCGGGATGGTGTGCGTAATCATCTATATAGTAGTGTTTTTGGTTGTTGACACGGATGTCGAAGCGGCGCTTCACGCCTTTGAAGGTGGCCAATGCCTCGGCGATGGCCTCGGCATCAATACTGATTTGTCGGGCGGCGATGAAGGCGGCGGTGGCGTTCAGCACGTTGTGGTTGCCAGCCATGGGTAGACGTACTTCAGTCTTGTGGCCTTCGCCAACGATGACGAAATCGGTGACGCCCTTTTCCGACTTGATGATTTCGGCGCGGTAGTCGCAACCGTCGCCGAAGCCGAAGCGGATGCCATGCTCTGTGTTGATGGCCAAACCTTCCTTGACGATGACCTTGCCCTCGGTAAGTTGGGCGAAGTCGTTGAAGCTTTGCACCAAGTGTTGTCTGTCACCATAAATGTCGAGGTGGTCGGCATCGATGGAGTTGATGATGCTGACATTGGGATGGAGGCGCAGGAAGGAACGGTCGAACTCATCGGCCTCCACGACCATGATGCTGTCTTTGTTTTGGCCCAACAGCAGGTTGCTGTTAAAGTTGTTGGCGATGCCGCCGATAAAGGCGGTCGTGTCCTTGCCACAGGCGTTGAGGATGTGGGCCACCATGGCCGTGGTGGTCGTCTTGCCATGTGTACCAGCGATGGCAATGGTAAAATGCTGCTCCGAGACCAGGCCCAAGGCCTCGGAGCGTTTCATAATCTTTATATTGTTTTGTCTAAGGGCTTCAAATTCTTTCAGGTTTTGCGGGACTGCAGGTGTGTAGACCACGAAGTCGATGTGGGCTGGCAAGAGGACTGGATTGTCTTCATAGTGGATGGTCATGCCCTCGTTTTCAAGCTGAAGCGTGAGTGGGGAAGGGGTACGGTCGTAACCTGCCACGGTGTAGCCATGGCTGTGGTAGTAGCGGGCCAGGGCGCTCATGCCGATGCCGCCGATGCCTAACATGTAAATCGTATGTCCTTCTCCGTTGTTCATTATATGGTTTGGTTTTGCGGCTGCCACGGTGTGACACCACTGAATCTCTAAACTCTAAACTCTAAACTCTAAACTCTAAACTCTAAACTCTAAACTCTCAACTATTACTTGAACGATGTCATCAGCGGCGTTGGGTCGGGCGAACTTGCCGATGTTGGCGCTCATCTTCGTCTGTAACGCTTTGTCGTCTTTTAGGCGGAACAGCGTTGGGATGAGGTCTTTTTCCGTGTCGGCGTTGCGCACCATGATGGCGGCTTCGGCGTCAACGAGCTGCTGTGCGTTTTTGGTTTGGTGGTCTTCGGCGGCGGTAGGCAGTGGCACGAAGATGACGGGTTTCTGCACCAAGGCCAGCTCCGAAATCGACATGGCACCGGCGCGTGAGATGACGACGTCGGCCAGGCCGTAGGCCAAATCCATGCGTTCGATGAAGACGGTGGGCTTCACTTGGTTTTCAAGCCCCAAGGCCTTCACTTCTTCTTGCGCCTGCGTGATATAGGTTTTGCCGGTCTGCCAGATAAGCTGTAGGTCGCTGTCTTTGAAGGCGGCGAGTTGCGCGCTGATGCCTTTGTTGATGCCCAAGGCGCCTTGGCTGCCACCGACGAGGAGGGCGACGGGCTTGCTGGGGTCGAGGTTGAAGAACGCGGCGGCTTCCTCACGGGTGCCGTTGAGGGTGATGTTGGCCCTCAGCGGATTACCGGTGAAGTGTATCTTTTCGGCAGGGAACCATTGGTCGAGGTGGTCGTAGGCCACGCAGATGGCCTTGGCTTTCTGACCTACGTTGCGGTTGGTCTTGCCAGGGTAGGAGTTCTGCTCCTGGATGATAGTCGGGATGCCGAGCCAGTTGGCGGCTTTCAGCGTGGGACCGCTGGCAAAACCACCAACGCCGACGACGGCATCGGGCTGAAAGCGTTTCAGGATGCGGCGCGCCTTCGTCAGGCTGCTGACGAGTTTGAAAGGCAGGCTCAGCACCGACAGGTCCTTGGTGAAGCCACTAATCCATAAGCCTTCTATCGGGTAGCCGGCTTTGGGCACACGTTCCATTTCCATGCGGCCTTGGGCACCGATAAACAGGATGTCGGCCTTGGGAAATCTGCGTTTCAAGGCATCGGCGATGGCGATGGCGGGAAAGATGTGGCCGCCTGTGCCGCCGCCACTAATCACGACTTTCAAGTTCTCTTTCATTTTGTGTGGTTTCAGTTGTCTCTATAATGGCTTGTATCTCTTGTTCTTCGCTCATGTCTTCTTCAGATTCCATGCTACGGGTGACGCTTAGGATCATGCCCAAGATGAGGCCGGTGGCCATCAGCGAGGTGCCACCCATGCTGATGAAGGGTAGAGGCTGTCCCGTGACAGGCAGCAGGCCGATGGAAACTCCCATGTTGACCATGGCTTGTATTATGATGAGGAAGCCCAGCCCGAAGGCCATCAGCGAGCCGAAGCTGAGCGGGCGTTTGCCTACAATCCTGATGACGCGCGTGAAGAGGATGATATAAAGCATGAGCACGACGATACCTCCCACGATGCCGTATTCCTCGATGATGATGGCATAGATGAAGTCGGAGTAGGGATGGGGCAGGAAGTTGCGTTGCTCGCTCTTTCCGGGACCTTTGCCGAACACCGAGCCTGAAGCCACGGCGATGTCGGCGTAGGTGCGTTGCATGTGCTTGTCGTCGAAGCGGTTGATTTCGCCCTTGTCTTCGCCCATCGATTTCAGACGGTTCGACCAGGTTTGGATGCGGTTTTGCTTCTCTTTATACTCACCCGATTTCGCACTGATGACAAGGGCCTCTTCCGCCTTTTTTCTGCCCTGTTTGTTGTCGATGTTGGTCTTGACGATGTCAACGACGAGGTAAAGCCCTAACAACACGGCACAAATTCCCATGAGGGCAATCATGTGGACGATTTTCACACGTCCGATGAAGAGCACCACCATGCAGACTAAGACCAAAATCAGGGCTGTCGACAGGTTTTCCGTGAATATCAAGCCTGCAGTGGCCAAGATGGGCAGAGCCAGTTTGATGAGGAAGTCTTTGATGTTGTATTTCGTGTCGCCCATCATCACCAGTTGACGCGCTAGGTAGGTGATGAGGATGATTTTCGCCATTTCGCTAGGCTGGAACGAGAATCCGCCGACATTGATGGAACGGCTGGCGTCGTTGATGTTGCGTCCGAAAGCGAGCGTGTAGACTAGCAACGCCAGGCAAGGAATCAATAGCAGCCATGCGGCCTTGGCGTAGTGCTTGTAGTTGACTTTGGAGGCGGCATACATCATGATGAAGCCAAATACCAGCATCGCCAAATGCTTCATCAACACCGTGCCGGTGCTGCCAGAGTATTTGGAAACCGCCAAGGCACTGGTGGCGCTATACACCACGATGAGCGAGATGATGCCCAGCAGTAGCGTCACAATCCAGATGACTTTGTCGCCTCTCAATATTTTATTGACGATGTTCATTTTCCAGTCTCTTTACGTTTTCAGTGTAGAGGTTACCGCGTTCGATATAGGTTTCTTTATTGTTGTCCGACTTGCAGGCGGGCGAGAAGAGCACGATGTCGTTCTCCTGTGCCAGAAGTGAGGCCAGGGTCACGGCTTCATAGAGGTCGCCTACCTCGTAGATTTCCTTGATGTTCTTCTGGAAGGTTTGCTTGAGATTGGTGTTGTCTTTGCCTACGCAGATCAAGGTTTTGACGTTTTTTCTGGCCATGGGCTTCAAGTCGCTGAAGTCGGTATGTTTGCTGTTGCCGCCGGCAATCCAAATCACGGGGCGGATGAGGTTTTCGAAGGTGAACCAGGTGGCGTTGACGTTCTCGGCACGCGAGTCATCGTAATACATCACGCCGTCGATGGTGGCCACATAGTCCTGCCTATGCCCAATGGTGTTGAGGTCGCTTAGGCTCTGCTTGATGTTTTCTTTCCTGATTTGCAGTATCTTCGAGGATATGCTGGCTACCATGGAGTTGGGTTGTCGCAGCCTCGTGTTGGTGATTTCTTCAATTTGTGTCATGGCTCTTATCAGTTTTGGTTATTTTGGTTTTCGATTTTCAGTTGTCGCTTTGCGTCATTAACTACGTTGAACCTTCGATTTGCGAGGAGGAACGACGAAGCAATCTAAGGTTTTATCTTATTTTAAACGTTATCAATGTGAATGCCGCCAAAAGTATGGTCACAATCCAGAAACGAATGGTGATTTTCACCTCGTGGTGGACGATGTTATGGCCTTCGCCGTACCCTTTGAAGGTGACGGTCGAGTTGGGCCAGGTCTTTTTGAAGTCGCTATACGATGTTCTGAAGTGATCATGCAAGGGGCCTTTTTTCCACACGCGGTGTTTCTTGCCTGTCTTTACGAAGCGTTTCACGTCGAGGTCAGAGAGGATCTCGAAGAGGAACACGCCACAGAGCAAGGGCAGCAACAGTTCCTTGTGCATGATGATAGCCGACACCGCGATGATGCCGCCAATCGTCAAGCTGCCCGTGTCGCCCATGAAGATTTGGGCGGGGTAGGAATTGAACCACAGGAAACCGATGAGGGCACCCACGAAGGCGGCCATGAATACCACCAGCTCTTCACTACCGGGGATATACATCAGGTTGAGGTGGCTCGCCGTGACGGCGTTACTGGAGATGTACGCTAAGAGGAGCAACGTGATGCCGATGATGGCTGAATTGCCCGAGGCCATGCCGTCCATGCCGTCGTTGAGGTTGGAACCGTTGCTGACGGCGGCCACGATGAAGACGGTGAGTAGCACGAGGAATACCCATGCCAGGTTATACATCCATTTCGGGCCAGCCCAACGAAACAGGTCGGCGTAGTTGAGGTCGTGGCTTTTCAGGAAGGGGATGGTCGTCCTCGTCGATTTGACATCGGGACTCTTCACGACGACTTCCTTGTTGTTCTCGATTTTCACTTCCACTTTTTCGTTGATTTGCACGGCAGGACTAAAACGAAGGGTGAGGCCGACGATGAGGCCCAGCAGCACCTGCCCGCCCAGCTTCACAGCAGGCTTCAGACCGTCTTTCTTGTGTTTGAAGGTCTTGATGTAGTCGTCGGCAAAACCGATGAGGCCGAGGAGCACCGTGGTGGCAAGCATCAGGATGGTGTAGACGCTGTGCAACTTGCAGACGAGCAGCACGGGGACGATGATGGAGGTAATGATGATGACACCACCCATGGTAGGTACGCCAACCTTCTTGGTGTTGTAGGGGTCGATGGCGACGTCCCGTTGCGTCTCAGTGATTTTCTTGCGTTTCAGCATTTTGATAAACCAATAGCCGAACCAAACGGAGATGAGCAAAGCCAAGATAATGGCCGCTGCCGCACGGAAGGTGACGTAGTTGAACACGCCCGCGCCCGGGAAATTGTGTTGGTCTAAATAATTGAAGAGATAGTATAACATCAGCGTGCCTCCTTAAATGCTTCCGACAAGACTTCTTTGTCGTCAAAATGGTTCTTTACTCCGTTGATTTCTTGGTAGTTTTCGTGGCCTTTGCCTGCCAGCAGGATGATGTCGCCTTTCTTGGCGAGTGCCACGGCGGTGCGGATGGCCTCGCCACGGTTGGTGATGCTCAGCACCTTGTGCTTGTCTTCTTCGGCGATGCCAACCTTCATTTGCCGGATGATCTCGTCTGGGTCTTCGTTGCGTGGGTTGTCGCTGGTGAGAATGACCTTATCGCTCAACTTCACGGCCACAGCTGCCATCTCGGGACGTTTGGTGGTGTCGCGATTGCCACCACACCCTACGATGGTGATAAGTGTCTCCTTGTGGCAGCGTACATCGTTGATGGTTGACAAGACGTTTTCCAAGGCGTCGGGGGTGTGAGCGTAGTCGACAATACCAACGATGCCGTTTTCAGAATGCACCATGTCGAAGCGGCCGTTGGCGCCATGCAGCTTGCTGATTTCCACCAGAAGCTCGTCCTTATCGAAGCCCAACGACAGCGCTGCGCCATAGATGGCCAGCAGATTGCTCGCGTTGAAGCCGCCCACCAGTTGGGTGTAGACCTCGGTTCCGTTCACCTTGAGGAGCATACCGTTGAAGTGGCTCTCCATGATGACGCCCTTGAAGTCGGCGTCGTGTTTCAAGGCGTAGCTGAGCTTTTTGGCCTTGGTGTTTTGCAGCATGACGGCACCGTTCTTGTCGTCAAGGTTCGTGAGGGCAAAGGCTGACTGCGGCAGGTTGTCGAAGAATTTCTTCTTGGCGTTGCGATAGTTGGCCATCGTCTTGTGGTAGTCGAGGTGGTCGTGGGTGAGGTTGGTGAAGATGCCTCCCGCGAAGTGCAACCCGGCAATGCGGTCTTGTGCCACACTATGCGAACTTACTTCCATGAAGGCATATTCACAGCCTTTCTCGACCATTTTGTTCAACAGGCCGTTCAACTCGATGGGGTCAGGGGTGGTATGGGTGGAGGGAATCACCTCGCGGTTGACGATATTCTCGATGGTGGAGAGCAAACCGCAGTTGTAGCCGGCATCGGTGAAGAGCCTATACAACAGTGTGGCGATTGTGGTCTTGCCATTGGTGCCCGTCACACCGACCAAACGCAGTTTTTCTGATGGGTTGCCGAAGAAATTGGCGGCGCCGACACCCAGGACGTATGCCGAATTGTCCACCTTAATGTAGGTGACATTTTCGTCTTTTTTGCGTGGTAGCTTCTCGCAGACGATAGCCGAAGCCCCTTTTTCGATGGCCTTTTCGATGTAGTCGTGGCCGTCCACTTGTGTACCTTTTACGGCAAAGAAGAGTGTGTCTTGGCTCACCTTGCGCGAGTCGAAGGAGATGTCGAGGATGTTGATGTCTTTCTCCCCGATGATTTCCAAGAGGTTGCAGTTGACTAATATCTCTTTGAGCTTCATTTCTTTTCGAGTTTAAGTTGTATGACACTGTTGGCTTTGAGGGTGTCGCCGGCGTGGAGCGATTGTTCCTTCACCTTTCCCTGTCCGACAAATTTCGTCCTGATGCCCATGTTTTCCAAGAGGTAGACGGCATCGGTAATGTCCATGCCGACCACGTTGGGCACGATGTTGTCGGCGATTTGTGCTGCCCTGAGGTGGGTCTCGCCACTCTCTGTTTGCTGCACAGTGACCCAGTCGCCGTTGATGGCGAAGTCGTTATATGGCTTGTCGATGCCATTCAGGAAGGAGGCTTCCTTGCCGTGGCGCACGATGACAGGCTCGGTGGAGGTGGGCATGAAAGGCACGATGGAATCGTCTTCGGGAGCACCGATGCGCATGGCGTAGACCTTCTCGGCAATCTCCCTGAACCCTGGTGCCGACACGCTGCCTGCGGCCCAGAAACGACCACGAGCACGGCTCACCATGACAATGCAGCTGTAGCGCGGCTTTTCGGCGGGGAAGTAGCCCACGAAGGTGGTGTTGTATAGTTTCCTGCCAATACCGGGTTCGTGGTAAGCATAGCCTTGCACACGATCGTAGTATTGCGCTGTACCAGTCTTGCCTGCCACCTTGACCACACAGCCCTCGAACTGGCGCTTGGCGGTGCCTCTGATGACCACGCCTTCCAACATGGTCTGGAGCTTCTCGATGGCTTCGGCGTCAGCGATATGCTCGTTGAGGACAATGGGTTCAAACTTTTCAACGGTTTGGTTGCCACGACGGATCTCGGTGACAAACTGAGGCTTCATCATGCGGCCTCCGTTGGCGATGGCGTTGTAGAGCGTGAGGAGATGCATCGGCGTAACGTTGACCTCGTAACCAATCGACATCCAAGGCAACGACACCTTCGACCACAGTTTCCTGCCATCCTTGGTCTTGTCGTTGGGGTGCTTGATGACGGGCTGCGCCTCACCAGTGATGCCCGTGCCGATTTTCTTGTTCAGGTTCAAGGCATACAAGCCTTCGACGTATTTCTCTGGATGTGCGGCGAAGTACTTGTTGATGAGCACCGCCGTACCTTTGTTCGACGACTGCTCAATAACTTCCTGGACGGTGCAGATGCCGCCTTGGGCAAAGCTGTGGTCGTCTTTCATCGTGCGGTTCGAGAACTTGATGGGACCGGTGCCGATGTTCACCTTGTCGTCAAGGTTGACATCTTTGTTGTTGAAGAGGACGACCATCGAGGCAATCTTAAACACCGAGCCAGGCTCGTAGCGTTCGGCGAGGGCCACGTTGTACGACTCCTCGTATAAGCCCGTCTCGTGGTTGAGCCTCAAGTTGGCCAAGGCCTTCACATAGCCCGTCTCCACGTCCATGAGGATGGCACAACCCTGCTCTGCCTTGTTTTCGGTGAGGGTGTGGTTGAGGGCGCTTTCCACGATATCCTGCAACTTAATGTCGAAGGTGGTGACGATGTCGTCGCCGTTTTGGGCGTCGGTGTTCTCCTCCGAGTCGACGGGCACCCAGCCACCATGGTGGATCCTTCTCACCAGCTGGCGACCGTTTTGGCCCTTGAGGTAATCGTTGTAGGCACCTTCCAAGCCGAAATAATAGCCTTTGCTTTCGTTGGCCATGCCGAGCATGAGGCTGGCAAGGTCCTTGTAGGGATGCTCGCGCTTGATTTTCTTTTCGGTGATGAGGCCGCCTTTGTAGAGGCCACGGTTGAAGATGACGAACTTTTGCATCTTGCGCAAATCCGTCTGCGGGACATTCAACCCGATTTTATAGTATCGGCTATTCTTGGCCATGCCAATGCCGAAGAACTCTTTCCATTGTGCGGGGGTTCTCTTCGGAAACAGTTGCGACATCTGGATGCAGAGCGAGTCGATGTTGTTGGCCAGCAGGGTAGAATCGACGGACTTGTAATCGAAATAGACGTCGAAGTAGGGAACGCTGGTGGCCATCACTTGGTTGTCGCTTGAGAAGATGTTGCCGCGCGAGGCTTCCAAGACCTCCACACGGTATTCGCGCTTCTCGGCCATGTCTTTCAACTCCTCCCTGTCCTTGGTTTGCACGACGATAATCTTCGCGATGATGGCTATCCCGAAAAGAAGGACGAACACATACAACAGGTTGGTCCGCCAAAGTGTGTCGGTTCTGGGATCTAACTTCATGGCTTCTCTTGTTTTTCGGGTTGTTCGACTTCGATGCGTTTCAGTGGCTCGGTGACCTCTTTCAGGCCCGTGCCTGCCAGTTTTTTGGCCAGCACCGACTGCTTCGAGGCTTCCATGATGGCCGATTTTACCTGCACATATTCTACCTGTAGGTCATTGAGTTTGCGCGCGGTTTTCGTCAATTCACGGATCTTTCCCTCAGCGATATAGGTGTTGGTGATGATGGCCATAAGCAATACGGTGATATACACCATGAAGGGAAACTGTTTGGAGAATTTCTCCTTCACGAGGAACTTGCCGCCCAAGATGGACATTACGCTTCTTTTGCCTTTCTTTCTCTTTTCTTTCTGTTCTTCCATGTCTTACTTCCTTTCTGCGATTCTCAGTTTGGCGCTACGGGCGCGGCTGTTGTTCTCGATTTCCTCGTCGGTGGGGACGATGGGTTTGCGTGTGATAATAGTATAAGGTGTCTGCAGGTTGCCGAAGAAGTCCTTGTCTTCCTTGCCTTCGGCGTTGCCAGTCTTCATGAAGTTCTTCACGAGGCGGTCTTCGAGCGAGTGATACGACATCACGACGAGTCGACCACCTGGTTTCAGCACGTCGGGGCACTGGCTGAGGAAGGCGCACAGGGTGTCGAGTTCTTGGTTCACCTCGATGCGCAGGGCTTGGAAGAGCTGCGCCAGCACCTTGTTTTCCTTGCCGCGTGGCAGGCGGTTCTGTACCGCAGCCTTCAGCTGTGCTGTCGTCTCAATAGGCTCGGCGTCGCGGGCCATGATGATGTCGGAGGCGACGAGATGAGGCTGCTGCATCTCGCCATAGAGACGTAGGATGCGGGTCAAAGCTTCGTGGTCGTAGGTGTTCACCACGGTGGCGGCATCGTTGGGTGTCATCTGGCTCATGCGCATGTCGAGGGGGCCATCGAAACGGGTGGAAAAGCCTTTTTCGGGGGTGTCGAACTGGTGCGATGAAACGCCCAAGTCGGCGATGATGCCGTCGACCTTGCCTCCATGGTAGAGCTGAATGAAATTCTTGAAGTATCTGAAGTTCTGCGGGATGAAGGTGAAACGCTCGTCGTCAAAGGCATTCTGTGCGGCATCCTCGTCCTGGTCGAAGGCATAAAGATGCCCCGTCGTCAGGCGCTCAAGGATGGCACGGGAGTGGCCTCCGCCGCCGAAAGTGACGTCGACGTACACGCCCGAAGGCTCGATGTTGAGGCCTTCGATGCACTTGTCCAACATTACCGGATTGTGATACATGGTCACCTCTACTGTTTAGATTGTCTTAAGAATATCAAGAATCTTCTTCTTGTCGATGGTCGACACGCTCTGCTCATAACGTGCCTTGTCCCAAATCTCCATCTTGTTGGCGAGGGCTTCCACTACGACTTCTTTCACCAGTCCGCCACGTTCCATCAGTTCCTTGGGAATTTGCAGACGGCCACTCGCATCGAGTTTGACGAAACGGACGCCTTCGTTCAGGAATCGCAGTGCCTTGATGCCTTCTTCATCATAGATGCTGAAAGTTTCGCGCAGCTTCTCCTGCTGCAAGTCCCAATCCTTGCGGGTGAATAGGTCGAGACAGGTACTATTCTCGAACAAACTGGGGCGCAGCACGAAGCCTTCGTCTGCCAGTTCGCCCATCTGCTCCTTGAACTCGGAAGGCAGCATCAAACGGCCTTTCGCGTCCAATTTACAGTTGAAATGTCCTATCGGGTAACCCATTTTTTACACTTTTTAATAGCAACTGCAAAATTAGTATAATTTTTCCCACTTTTTCCCACTTTTTCCCATATAAAGTTTTCAACCTCAATTGTTGATAACTTTGTTGGTAAATTGTTGATAACTTGTTAAGAAGCTTTATGCGTGGTGGTTCCCCTACGGGAATGGTGTTGATATCATGGTTTTTCAGGTGGTGGCAAGTAAAATTTATTGCATGTAAACACCGCCTGTTGCCGCAGTTAAAGCAACTGGTTGATACTCCATTCCCGCAGGAAATATTGCTTTTTTTCAACAAGGAAAACAATTCATAGACCTCTTTTTACTATTTTTGCCGACTATAGAGATTTCTATTTATGGAAACGGAACAGAGCAACTTGATTGACCTCAGGAAGATTTTTACGGCCAAGGTGCCCAAGTTGATGAAATACATGCCAAATTGGCTGTTTCGCAAGATCCAGCGGCTGCTGCATGAGGACGACATCAACGAGATTTTGACGAAGTATGCCGACCAGGAAGGCCTTGACTTCATCAATGCGGTAGTGGCCGACTTTAACCTTGACGTGGTGCTCAAAGGCGTTGACAATCTGATGGCTAACGACCGCGTCTTGATGGCTTCCAACCATCCTTTGGGCGGTCTTGACGGCATCGCGCTCATTGGTGCCATAGGCAACCATAGGGGAGAGACGTTGACTCCTGTCAACGATTTCCTGATGTTCGTGAAGAACCTCCGTCCGATTTTCATTCCCGTCAGCAAGGTGGGCAGCGCCACTACCAATCGCGAGGAGAATTTACGCCTGTTCAATGAGACTTTTGCCGGCGATGCCACAATTTGTTACTTCCCCTTCGGCCTTTGTTCCCGCAAGACCAAGGACGGCAAGATCATGGACCTCGACTGGAAGAAGACCTTCATCACCAAGTCGAAAGCCTATCAGCGTGACATCGTTCCCGTCCATATCGAAGGCCAAAACTCCAACTTTTTCTATAACCTCGCTTATTGGCGCAAACGCTTGGGTATCAAGGTCAATATTGAGATGGCTTTCCTCGTTGACGAGTTCTTCAAGCAACGCAACAAGCAGCTGACCATCACCTTCGGCAAGCCCATCTCTTACCAGGTTTTCGACAGCCGTTTCACTGATGCGCAATGGGCCGAAAAGCTGCGTACTTTTTCATACCAATTGGCACAAGACGCCGATTTGGTGTTTGACCCTCAAAAAGATTATGTGATATGATGAATGATATTATAACTCCGGTGCCGGTTGAGGCCATCATGGATGAGCTGACCCGCGACAAGTTTTTCCGAAAGACGAACAACGGAGGAAACGAGATTTATGTGCTGTCGGCACACGATTCACCAAATGTCATGCGCGAAATCGGACGTCTGCGTGAGATTAGCTTCCGCAACGCCGGTGGCGGCACGGGCCTCGACTGTGACATTGACGAATTCGACACGCGCGAGGAGCATTTTTTCTACCAACTCATCGTTTGGAACCCCACCGACAAGGTCATTATGGGTGGCTACCGTTTCCTACTTTGCGACGGACTGCCCGTCGACAAGGATGGCCAGGTGGACACGCCCACGAGCGAGCTTTTCCTTTATTCAGAGCGTTTTGTGAAAGATTATCTGCCAGACACCATCGAGTTGGGACGTTCCTTCGTGCAACCCGATTACCAGCCCACCAAGAACCTTTCGAAAGGCCTCTATTCACTTGATAACCTGTGGGATGGATTAGGCTCGCTGATTGACATTTACCCCGAGGCCAAGTACTATTTTGGCAAGGTGACAATGTATCCGCAACTTGAGCGGACGGCCCGCGACATGATTCTGTATTTCATCCAAAAGCACTTCCCTGACAAGGACAATCTCGTTACCGTGCGCCCTGAGCTTGACCTTCCCATCCTCACAGACCGTGAGTGGCTGGCCTCTTTGTTTTGCAGCGATAACTACCGCGACGACTACAAGACCTTGGTCAAGCTGGTGCGTGAGCGCGGCGCCGCAGTGCCGCCTTTGGTGAATGCCTACATGAACCTCTCCTCAACGCTCCGCTCCTTTGGCACGGCACTCAACCCTGGCTTCGGCAAGGTGGAGGAGACGGGCATCCTCGTGACGATTGCCGACATCTACGAAGAAAAGGTGAATCGCCACATGATTTACGACAAGAATGAAATTCCATACCATCTTAAATAAGCAATCATGGACATCAAAAAAGCCGATTTCTTGATGAGCAACACCCGTTTCGAGTTCTTGCCCAACGACAATATTCCGGAATATGCCTTCATCGGTCGCTCCAATGTGGGCAAGTCGTCGCTCATTAACATGCTGGTGCAGCGTAAGGGCTTGGCCAAGACCTCATCGGTGCCAGGCAAGACTGTGGCCATCAACCATTTCATCGTCAACGACGCTTGGTATCTTGTAGATTTGCCAGGCTATGGCTATGCACAGCATTCAAAGAAACAGCGTGAGCAGTGGCGTGTCATGATCAACAACTACATCACGCGTCGCCGCAATCTGGTGACGACTTTCGTCCTCGTTGACTCGCGCCACGAGCCTCAGAACAACGATTTGGGTTTCATGGGGTGGCTGGGCGAAAGCCGAGTGCCTTTCTGCATTGTTTTCACCAAGGCCGATAAGGTCTCGAAGGCAGAGTTGGATCGTAATGTGGAGGCTCTGAAACAGCGTCTGCTGGAGGATTGGGAAGAATTGCCGCCCATCTTCATCACCTCGTCGGAGAAGAAGCAGGGTAGGGAAGAAGTGTTGGATTACATCGAGCAGCAGAACAACGAAATGGCCAATCTCCTCAATAAGAAATAATAACTACAGTTAACTTCAATATTCACTTAAAATCACATCATTATGGGAATGCTAGTTTCAATTCTGATTGGTGCTTTGGCAGGTATCATCGCAGGTAAACTCATGAACTATGGCTTAGGTTTGATTATGGCCATCATCGTTGGTGTTGTCGGCGGCTTCTTGGGCAGTTGGCTTTTCAGTATCATCGGCCTCCCCGTCAGCGGTAGCTTCTGGGGTCAACTGTTGGTGGGTACCGTGGGCGCTGTTGTGCTGCTGTGGCTTGTTTCTCTGATTAAGAAGAAATAAGTCTTTGGCCGATGAATAATGATTATAGAGACGGTGCATGCACCGTCTCTATAAAAAAAAAGTGGAATGGCCGGACCGTCGCGGTTGGGCCATTCCTGAGAATACAAATGAATCAAATAGTCCGCCCCGGGCGGGGCGGTTTTTTTATTGAGGTGGCGCTTCTCGTGCCGTCTCCTTTTCAACCTTATCATCGTGGAAGAGGACTGCGTGGAGAGGCTCCCAAAAGGCGTTGCCCATGTAACGTCCGATGCTGACGAACAACTCAGCGTCCATGTTGTCTTGCCTGAACAACATTTCCAGGGCAGCCACGTCGCTGTTGGTTTTCTCGGCGAGCCACTCAATGCTGAAGCCGCTGCACTGCAAGCACTCCTGCAGGAACTGGCCTGCATTCACATTGATGAATTGGTTATAAATCATCTCCATGAGATTAGTTCACATTGCGAACCAAACGGACGGAAAAGCCTTGCCAATGAACAACGGCGGGAATCGTGTTATATCCATTTCCAAATACCACCATGTAGGCATTAAGCCGATATTCAATACCGTCGTATGTTTTTCTAGTGACCGACCAATACATTGCCATTTGCGAGGGATATTGAAGTATAGGGTTTCCGGCTGAAGACACATCCCTATATCCACCAGCAGGCATAAAGATTGCGCCATTCTTTTCCAACAGTGACCATTCTGCTTCTGTCCATTGATGTCCATTCTCGAAAGTGGATGACAAGCTGTTGAACTCAGCAGGATAATAGGCCACCTCTGCAGGCCATGTATATGTATCAGGGAACACCATAAAGCCGCTGACCGTATTGGTTCGGCCTCCAAAACGAGCGTTGATTTGTGCCGAGGCATATCTAGTATTTGCCGTTCCATTAATGGTTGAGGCAGAACGGGAATACAACAAGTAATCCCATTCTCCGTTGTTAGCAGTCAAAGTGCGCCAGGCACCGGTGCCAAAACTGCCGTCGTTGCTGATGTTGTTATACACACCCCAGTCGTAGTTGGCATTGGCACCAGTCAATGACATATAATCGGGCATGTTGTAAGACGGACCATATCCAAATTCATTATAATCAGTATTTACTTTATCCTTACTCCATGAATAAGGATGATAATTGACGTTATATAGGTCGCTGCTGTTGTGATAGCCGCTGGTAGCCCAACTAAACAGGTCAATCCATCCATCGTATGAAGAACTGATGTTTTGGTTGCCGCTGGCTGCGCCGTTCTGTGAAGCGTCAGGATGTTCGCCATTGGCATATACATTGCCATATCGGTAACCATCAGTTCCTCCCACATACTCAAACTGGTACTCGGCAAATCTCCAGGTGTTGGTCGAGGCCTTGTATTGCAGGTTGCCCATCGAGAAGTTCACCTGGCGGCCATCAGCCACGGAGAAAGCGTAGGGCATGCGGCCGTTGTAGTCGTTGGAGTAGTCCTTACGTGTGGCAAACGGGATGGGGTCGCCGTAGTAGGCCACGCCCGAGGCGTTCTTGGCGTAGGCACGCACGTAGTAGACGCAGTCCTTGGTCATCGGGTTGGTGTCGCCAAACATAAGTGCGAACGAGCCAGTGGCGGTGCCGCCTTCGGCCTTGTAGCTGTTGGCGAGGGTGGGCGTGGTGGTCACGCTGCCCAAGGCCCAGCACACGCCGCGTTCGGTGATGTTGTCGGCCTCGCCCGTCACCGTGCCTTGGCCGTAGGCCTGCGTCTGGCTGATGAAGGTCGGACTGATGGTGGTCACCGTCAGCGGGTCGCCGAAGGTGAGGGCCGTCTGCACCTGGCTCACCACGCTGCGCGTGATGAAGTTGGCATGCGTGGCGGCGTCCCATTCGATGGTACGGTTGTAAAGCTGCGTCGTGCCGTCGTAGATCTCAAGGGTGAAGCCCGACTTCATCGTCTGCGGAGGCACCATGATGTAGAAGTCCTGCGGCTCGGCCGTCAGGGTGATGGTGTTGTCGCAAATCAGCTCGACGCTGTTGCTGCCGCCCGAGACATAGGTCGGCATGGGGCCGGAGGTCACGTT
>CADAPW010000015.1 GCA_902789915.1 uncultured Bacteroidia bacterium
CTTAGAAAGCACCATCTTCATCACCGAGGGCGACTCCGCATCGGGAAGCATCACCAAGAGCCGCGACGTGCAGACCCAGGCCGTGTTCAGCCTGCGTGGTAAGCCGCTCAACTGCTTGGGGATGACCAAGAAAGTGTGTTACGAGAACGAGGAGTTCAACCTGTTGCAAGCCGCCTTGAACATCGATGAGGACATTGAGAACCTGCGCTACAACAACATCGTCATCGCCACCGATGCCGATGTCGACGGCATGCACATCCGCCTGCTGATGCTCACCTTCTTCCTCCAGTTCTATCCCGACCTCGTGCGTAACGGCCATGTCTACATCTTGCAGACCCCACTGTTCCGTGTGCGCAACAAAAAAGAGACCTACTATTGTTACACCGACGAAGAACGCATCGCCGCCAAAGAGAAATGTGGCAAGCAAGCCGAGATTACCCGATTCAAAGGCTTGGGCGAAATCTCTCCCGACGAATTCCGTGGTTTCATCGGTCCTAACATGAAGCTTGAACCGGTCATCCTTCGTTACGACTTCGGCATCAAGGAACTGCTTGAATACTACATGGGCAAAAACACCATGGAGCGCCAGAAGTTCATCATCAACAATCTACGGATTGAAGATGACTCGGAGATGGATAAGTTATAAACCCTTCAATAGGCTCAGGGACATCGGAGCTAAGACCTATTTCCCGGTGAAATTACTCTGATACTTGAACAGAATAAACTGGTCTGCATCCATATCAAAATCGATGGTGTGGACACAGAAACGGCAGTATTCATAAGTGCCATCTTCCAAAAGCAGGCGACCAACATAGCCATCCTGTAGATTGACATGCTCGATGGTGTCGGTCCAGCCGCTCTTGGGTATCCTGTCAACCATACTCAGGCGATACACCAAGTCTTTCACGAAGGCAAACTCCACTTGGTTGGAGCCTGTGTTTGTCATGTTGAAATCGCTGTCGGCAACGATGTTCACATCGCCTTGCGAAAAGAAGTTAACACCCTCGGTCCGGCCAAGATAGATATAGGCCAACTCATAGCTCGTCTCTGCGGGGACACAGGCACCCAAACTCAAACACAGAGCCATTGCAATGATTATATTCTTGATTCTCATAACAATAATTTATCCTCCAATTTCGTCCAGTTCGAGCCAACGCAGCTCTTTTTCGTCAAGCAAATCCTTGATTTCCTGCAAGGGGTTGCCCATCTCTTGCAGTTTCTGATAGTCACCCTCAATGTTCAAGGCCTCGGTAAGGTTCTTTTTTTCTTCCTCGAGATCGGCCATTTCCTGCGTTAGCATCTCATATTCACGCTGTTCCTTAAAAGAACGCTTCACCTTCTCGCGCTGCTTAGCAGGTCGTGGCTCTTCCTTTTTCTGTGCCGACTTTTCCTTACGCTCCTCGCGCTGCTTGGCATCCAGCTTTTAGCAGGCGATGCGTGACCTTCATCTCGGTGAAATAGCGCAGGCACAACCACGCGCTCCACTCGTAGGCACGATAAAACGTACCCTCGCGGAACAGATGGATCGCTGCGCATTCTTCCAATGTGCCACGCTCTTTCTCTTTTTCCAGTATTTCCTTAAGTTGGGACATTAAGTGTTATTATAGATTCAAAATTTCAGCCACAAAAAAGTTGCCGGACGGGGTTGGGTAGCGCACTACCGTGCGCACCCCGCCCGCCAACTTTTTTGCCCTGCCCGTTACGCCCGTAACGGAACAAGGGCTAGTACTTCGAAGCAGGGAGCACCGCTCGGACAGGTTTACCATAGCGGCGGTCGCTGTAGGTAGTGCTGCAATAGTCCGAAGAGAATTCGAGGTGCCACGCGCGCGACGGACGGTCCGTAGAGAGCGAACTCGAACTGTAGAGCCCGTAGCTACCTGCGAAGTCGAGACTGCCATTGCGGCAGCTACCAGCGGCAGGCAGGAAGAGACTGTTGCCGTTAGAAGCGGTGAATTTTCTCCCGTAAACGCCGTTCTGAGTCGTCCAAGTCACTGTGGTATTGTCCTTTAGTTCCTCCCATTCTGCCTTGGTCGGAATGCGCCAATCGCCGCCCCAGTTGGCTCTGGCGGCATCGTCGCTAAGCTGAAGAGTGGTCAGATAGTCAGTGAATCCGTTGTTGCCATAATTCGAATTGTTGCAGTACTTGGTGATCGTGGATTCACTTCCGTTGCAATACCTGTAAGTGCTCCAATTGTAGGTCGATTTCGTGGTTGTCTCACCCCAAGCATAGTAGTTGCCATATCCTTCGGGCGTGGTCGCGCCCACATTGCAGGTTGCCCACAACGTGCCGCTCGGCAGGCCGAGGTCGACGTAGGCATGGCCGTTGGCGTTGCCGTTGCCCGAGCCGCCTCCGCTATAGGTGAAATAGGCGGTATAGGTCGCGTTGGATGTCACCGTGATGGTGCGTGGGTTGGTGGTGTTGCCATCCTGCCAGCGGTCGAAGGTGTAGTTGGTATTTGCATTGGCCCTGAGAGTGATTGACGCACCTTCATTGTATGTGCCGCCACCAGTGACCGTGCCGCCATTGGTGGGGTTGGCAGACGTTGTGATGGTATAGGATTGCGTATCCACGCCTCCTCCATTGCCGCCTCCATTATCGCTGTTTCCATAATCATTCAGCAATTGGACAAACTCTATGGCGGCCTCTTTCATGTTGTTGAAGTCGCTGCCCAAGGAACTGCTGCAGTCCAACACAAGGACAGCCACCGCGCTCTTGCGGTTCACGTCGATATCGCTATAGGATTCGGGCGTGAATTCCGATTCGGGTTGCCAGTCGGAATTGGCAAGGTTATACCACATGTTCATGTTGCTCGTATTGGCAAATGGATTGCCGTTGGGCAGTTTCAACTCGGCAAAACTATACCAATAGAAGATGCCGTCCTGCCTGTCGGAAACAACCTCTGCACCACTCGACGACTGAAGCCCATGGTATATTACATTCTTCAGTTTCCCCTTCCCGTTCTCACGGTAATATGTCCCTTGGATATATTGTGACGACGCGTTGGCATTGCTCACGTTATCAAAGGTGATTCGAATAACGGTACCATCAGCCTTACCCCCAGGTATCTTCACCTCTGCATTAATCGTAGTCGTCTCGTTGTAGAGCTGGATGGCAATCTGGCGGAACCGCTGCTTGGCTTCTTCCCAGTTCGACACCTCAAAATAGTTGGATGGACTGCTTGACAACTTTTGGAGGTTCTGCTGGAAACTTGTATTGTCGGTCACATCGTTGCCCCTCAAACCGATGGAATACGCAGTAATAGACTTGCCTCCCACACGATCGTTCCTGATACGCTCACTTACTGCGTTCAGGTAATCCGATGGGGAGTTATAACTGTTGTTCAACATTGTGGATCCATTGTCAAGTCCATCGGTGAAGGTGACCAACGATACATTGAACAATTGACTAGGCAATGTGGCGCTCTGAAGCCAGTCAAGTGCATTGTTGTCGGCATGGTACAATACCGTGCCGTCACGCATATCCAAATTGCTGATGAAATTGGTGTAGGAATACTCACTACTTGCATCAAGCAGACCGATAGTCTTTGTTTTCAGATCGTCGTTGAAACCGATGATACCTAAATACACGCCTTCGGCTGTTCCACCACCGCTGTTTCCTCCTCCATTGTTTCCGCCACCACTACCATTTCCGCTTCCGTTTCCACCATTGTTGTTTCCACCTCCGTTTTCTGGGTCTTTGGTGCAAGCGGCACAAACCACCGCCACCGTTAGCATTATGGCCGCTATGGCCTTCGTGAATTTACTCATATCTAATGTTATTAAACTAGTTTCTTTTGTCTTTTTTCTCGTTGGACTCTTTCGCAATAAGCCAAAATTGATGCGTTTGGCATGGCAAAGAAACGAAAAATTATTGGATTCGAGAAGGATAGAAAGAAAAAAAGCTCAAAAAAAAAACACAAAAAAACCATTTTCACCCCACCATCCCCAAAATCACACGCTCGCATTATATTAATATTCGTTTCTATGGCTATTTTAGTACGGAGCAGCCCACTGAGCATGCCTATTCCTTGCTGTGTAAAAGCGTATGGCAATGCCCGATGGTCTCCTCCTCTTGTGTTTTGTCTTTTGTTGTTTTCTTTGCCATACCTATTTCATTTTACATCATAGTGCAAAGAAACAACATCCGTCAAGCAAAGGGTCAAAACAATAATTATATTCCTGATTTTCATAGTATTAAGTATTATCCTCCTATTTCATCCAATTCGAGCCATCTGAGTTCTTTCTCATCCAGCAAGTCCTTGATTTCCTGCAAACGGTTGCCCATCTCTTGCAACTTCTGGTAGTCGGTCTCGCTGTTCAAGGCCTCGGTGAGGGTTTGCTTTTCCGCTTCGAGGGCTTCCATTTCTTGAGTAAGCATCTCATATTCACGCTGTTCCTTGAAAGAACGCTTCACCTTCTCGCGCTGCTTCGCGGGGCGTGGTTCTTCTTTCTTCTGTACAGATTTTTCTTTCCGCTCCTCTTTGGTTTTGGCATCCAGATAGTCCTTATACTGGCTGTAGTTGCCCATGAAGCCTTTCACCACGCCATCGCCTTGGAAGACAAAGAGTTGGTCGACGACTTCATCCATGAAGAAACGGTCGTGTGAGACCACCAAAAGGCAACCCTTATAGCCTTGCAAAAAGTCTTCCAGCTTCTGTAAAGTCAAGAGGTCCAGGTCGTTGGTAGGCTCGTCAAGGATGAGGAAGTTGGGATTCTGCACCAAGATGGTCAACAAGTATAACCGACGCTTCTCGCCACCGCTGAGCAGGGCCACAGGCTGGCGGTGCATTTTGTAAGGAAAGTTGAAATGCGCCAACAGCTGGTCAGCGGTATAGACTTTGTCCTTGCCATAAGTCATCACCTCGGCGATGTCGCGCACCGTGCTGATGACGGTCTTGCTCTCGTCGAACTTTATGCCTTCCTGACGGTAGTAGCCGTAGGTCACGGTTTCACCCGTCTTTACACGCCCACGGTCAGGCTGCACCGCACCAGTGATAATGTTGAGGAAGGTGGACTTGCCTACCCCATTCTTACCAATCAAGCCGATGCGCTCGCCGCGCTTGAAGACATAGTCGAAGTCCTTGAGCACGGCGAGGTCACCAAACGACTTCGACACATTGCTGAGTTCCAATATCTTGCCGCCTAAGCGTTGCATTTGCAGGCCAAACTCAAGGCGTTCGTCCTGTTCCTGATACTTCGAGCGTTCCTTCAAGTCATAGAAGGCATCGATACGGCTTTTCGACTTGGAGGTGCGGGCCTGCGGCATCCTGCGCATCCATTCCAACTCATATTTCAGCAGCTGGCTGTTGCGTTCCGCCGTGGCGCGTTTCACCTCTTCGCGTTCACGGCTTTTCTCCACATAATAGTCGAAGTTGCCGTTGTGGGTGTACATCACGCCTTGGTAGAGTTCAAAGATCTTATTGCACACACGGTCAAGGAAATAGCGGTCGTGCGTCACCATGAGCAATGTCATGCTCGACTGGGTGAGGAACTTCTCCAGCCATTCCACCATCTCCACGTCGAGGTGGTTGGTAGGTTCGTCAAGGATAAGGAAATCAGGCTCGTGCAGCAACACCAAGGCCAAGGCAAGGCGTTTCACCTGTCCGCCCGAAAGTTCATCGACGCTCTGTTCCAAATCATTTAAGGCAAAGCGAGTCAAATATTGCCTTGCTTTGAGGTGTTGGTCTTCGTTGAGGTCGGCCAACAAATCCGAAATCCGCGTCCCTGCAGGGTACACGGGCAGCTGCTCTAAATAGCCGATTTTGATGTCGTTGGCGTAAGTAATCGTCCCGGTATCAGGCGACTCCTGCCCTACCAATATCTTCAACATCGTCGACTTGCCCGAGCCATTGGTGGCAATCAAAGCGGTCTTGTCGCCCTTCTCGATGCCAAAGGTGACATCGGCGAACAGCGTCTTTATGCCGTACGACTTGGAGATGGAATTGACCGACAGATAATTCATTTCGCGAAGCGCTTGACGTACTCGATGGGATACTGCGATTTTTCCGAGACCTGCTCCACCGTCATGCCCGACTCAAACAGCCTCTTGATGACGGCATCCATAGGCTCACCGACTTCGATGATGTGGTGGTCAGGGTCGTAGAAACGGACGACACGCTGTCCCCAAGGCGCTTCCTCCATGGGATGAACATACTCGATTTCAGGAAATTCCTTCAGGTATTCAAGGAATTTGTCGAAGTCCTTCTCCTCGAAATACAGTTCCGCGTCGTTTGACTTCGTGCAGACCTGGTCGGTATGGATCATCTCTTTCCATTTCTTCATCTCTTGTAAGGCGAAACCACCGGAGAACTGCACATTCTCACCGAAGTCCATGACGACACGGTCGCCAATCACCTCTTCATAAAAGGTAATCGCTTTTCTCATGTCGGTAACCGCCAGCAGCGGGCATTTGAATTTCAACATAGCGTTAGGTTTTGATAGTGCAAAGATAAAAAAAGCCTCGCATCCACAGACACGAGGCTTCAAATTTTATGGATTAGAGGTCATTTCTTTTCCTTGGGCAGCACTGCAAACTTATAGATGCAAATCTGGTGATAGGTGTCGCCAGGTCTGAGAATCGGCTTGGGCGACAGGTTCTCATGGTTGATGGCATCGGGGAAGCACTGCGTTTCGAGTGCCAAGCCCTCACGGATGTTCAAAGGCTTGCCACATTTGCCAATGCCCTTGCCATCGAAGAAGTTGCCGCTATAGAACTGGAGACCGACCTGGTCGCTCCACACCTGCATCTCACGTCCGCTGACAGGCTCCGTCAAGGTGGCATTCCAAGCGTATTCCTTCGATTTCGTCTTGTCCATAATCCAGTTGTGGTCGTAGCCCTTGGCGTTCTTCAGCTGCTCATCGTCGGCAGCGATATTATCACCAATGCGGTGCTTTTCAAGGAAATCGAACGGAGTCGCTTTCACGCCGGAGAACTTGCCCGTCGGCACGATATGCTCGTCGATAGTGGTCATGTAACGTGAGTTGATTTGCAGCTCGTGGTCGATAATGGTGCCGTTGCCTTCACCCTTCAGGTTGAAGAAGGAATGGTGCGAGAAGTTGCACAAGGTCGGGGCGTCGGTGGTGGCTGAATAACGGATGACAAATTGGTTGTCGTGCGTCAAGGTATAGCTCATCGTCACATCGAGGTTGCCAGGGAAGCCGTCCTCGCCATCGGTGAACACGGTGTGCATCTGAATCACGCTGTCGTTGGACGAAACCACGTCCCACACGCGCTTGTCGGCACCGATGAGGCCGCCATGAAGCGTGTTCTCACCGTCGTTTTTGGTCAGTTGGTAGGTAATGTCATCCAAGGTAAAGGTGCCATTGGAGATGCGGTTGGCGCAACGGCCCACCACAGCACCAAGATAACGTTCACCGTTGTTGTTCAGATACTTATCGAGATGGTCATAGCCCAAGACAATGTCTTCGAAACTGCCACGTCTGTCAGGCATCCAAAGCGCCACGACGCGACCACCGTAGTTGGTGACCTGCATCGTCAAAAAACCATTGTGAAGGGTATACAGTGACACCGATTTTCCATCCACTTCCTTGGTGAAGTTCTCGGCAGGAATCAGCTTGACTTCTTTCTTAGGGTTGCAACCGACTAACAATAAGGCAATTGCAAATAACGTTAAGGCTTTTTTCATCTTATTTCGACTTCAAATCTTCTGATTTTTGAGCGGCAAAATTACAAAAACTCTTTATTCCTTGCAAACACTATTTTAATTTGTTCTCACCACGCCTTGGTAATCCACTGTCTTATGCCGTTTTAGGTATTCTATCATCATCTCCTCCGACGTCATGAAAGTACTGTTACCCTCATCGACGCTTTCAACGATAACCGTGGAAGCCATATAGCTGTTGAAAGCCACCTTATAAGTCTTCGATGTCGAGAAGTTGCCGCCCTCCATATTGACCCAGACGCTTCTGCCGTCGTCGTTCACCGAATAAGTCATCCCCGAAACATACGAAGGATAACCGCCGTTTTTCCTGTAGGAATTAAGGATAAACTTCTTCACCTGATTGCCAGTCATTTGGTAAACAACGACATCGTTGTTGAACGGGTCGATGGAATAGACATCCTTCACCGTGATGGGGCCTTTCTTCAGATGGTTGACGCGCACGCCCCCTGTGTTTTGGAAGGCGAAGTCGGCACCGCTGATTTCACGGATGGCATCGGTCATCATGCAACCTATCTCCTGTGGGGTCTCAAACTTGGTCAACGCCGTAGCAATGGGTTCGTTCAGGGCGGGCGAATCGTTGAACTCGTTCACCAAGGCCTTGATTTCAGCATTTTCCTTCCCTACCTTGTTGACATCCAAGACAATGGCTTCCTTTTCAATGACTTTATGCTCTTCTACTTTCAGCTTCATCAAGGTGGCATATTTCAGGTGAGAACCCGATTGGGTAATCAAGACGCCATTGGTTTCGGAAGGATTTTCTATTAAGGTGTGCGAATGTCCGCCGATGATGGCATCGAGCCAAGGATTGGCTTGTGCCAGTTCCATGTCGTCCTCAAGGCCGCAATGCGAGAGGAGAATCACCACGTCGTTCTGGTCCCTAAGGTATTTGTACTCAGGCAACACTTCATGGCCACGCTTGAAACTTAACCCTTTCAGTTTGTCGGGATGCGTCCCCGGAATGCCGTCGTGACGGATTTCAATCATGCCAATCACGGCCATCTTTACGCCTTGTTGTTCAAAGGTCGCAAAAGGCTTGATGCCGAGGTTGATGTCATTGGGAATGAAGACATTGGCACAGAGGAACGGGAAATTGGCCCGCTCAATATCGTGCTGCAAGCTGACGATTTCGCCATCCCACTCGTGGTTACCCACCGCCGAGAGGTCGAAGCCCGTGCGGTTCATCAACTCGATCATGGGATAATTGACGGGGTCGTATTGGTCGTTGACGGGATTGCCTGTGCGGTTGTCGCCTGCCGAAAACACCAGCAAGTCAGGATAGACATTCCTCAAACTATCGACCAGCGCAGCAAACTTGGGGAACATGTCGATGTTGGAGTGCATGTCGTTGACGGAGAGGATGGCGATTTCAGTTACACTCTCAACAGGCTGGCTTTCAACGGTTTTATTCTCGTTTTCTGGCTCATGGCGAAGGGTAAGAAACAAAACCACCGCCAGCAAGGCGAGCACCAATAACAGTTTCTTCTTATTCATTTTCGTTGAGGTTATAATTGGCGCAAATTTAGGAAAAAGTTTTATTTTTGCGGCATCATGGCGAAGAAAAGGAAAAACGAATACCCAAGCGAAAGCCGAACGAGTTGGAAGGTGGTGCTCACCTACCTCTTCGTCCTGGCTCTTTGCGCGGCCTTGTTCTATTACATCTTCAACCTTCGCAACAGCATCGAAAACCAACGTTCCAACATCGATGCGCAACACGACGCCCTCAACTGGGTCAACAAATTCACCAAAAACGTCCATGCCGCCCAAAACGCGGCCAACCTCTACGCTTTCACTGAGCATTCCCGATACAAGCGCGAGTTCCACACCTACCGCGATGCCATCAAGGTTCAAACCGACTCACTGATGGCGATTGAATTCAACGAGGACAACAAACAGATGGTCTCGGAAATCAGCAAGCTCATCTCAAGCAAAGGCAGACTCAGCAACGAGCTGTCGAAGCAGTTCCACGACTTCAACCCTCTCGCCGAATTCGACCGCACCATCGACGACTACATCCCGCCTCAACTTGAAGACGAAATCGTTGTCACCACGGTATCGAAGGACACCATCATCCGTGTGCCGAAGACGGTCGAGAAAAAAAGCGGCTTCTGGAAGCGTGTCGGCAGCGTGTTCAGACCAACGGAACCGACTGTGGAAGACAGCCTCGTCCACATCTCCATCGAACGCAGCGACACCCTCCACATACAACGGCAACGCCCCGACTCGCTCAAAATCCTCGCCGACTTGCGCGTGCTGTCAGACAGGGCCAAAAAGGAATACTGGGACAAAATCAAGGAATACGAGAAGAAGACGCAGGAGCTGGTCAAGGCTGACAACCAACTCTCGGAGCAAATCTCTTCCCTACTGATACGCCTCAACCAGGAAATCCTCGACTCCACCATCAGCGAAATCGAGAAAAGCGAGGAAATCATCAACGAAAACACCCGCGTCTCCCTCCTCATCGGAGCGGTGACATTTGTGCTCATCATCATCTTCATCATATTGATCCTCAGCGACGTAAACAAGGGCTACCGTGCCCGTCGCGCCGCCGAAGAAGCCAAGAAGAAAACCGAGGAAATCATGGAAAGCCGCCACAAGCTGCTGCTCTCCGTCTCACACGACATCAAGACCCCGTTGAGTTCTATCCTCGGCTATGTGGAGCTGCTCGACAAGACCGGTAACGAAAAGGAATTCAGCTCGATACAGCAATCTGCCGACCACATCCTCAACCTGCTGAACAACTTGTTGGAGTATTCGAGCCTCGAACAAGGCAAGCTACAAGTCAGCAACGAGACCTTCAACCTCCGCCAGCTCTGCGACGAGACGGCAGAGATGTTTGAGTCCATCGCCCGCCACAAGAACCTGCAGTTCAACTACGAGCCTAATGTGGAGGACGGCTGCACCATCCTCTCCGACCGACTGAAAATCAAACAGATACTCAGCAACCTCATTTCCAACGGCATCAAATACACCCTCGAAGGCAGCGTGACCTTCAAGGCGCGCATGGGGCGCAACCTGGTGGTGTTCGACATCGACGACACGGGCGTCGGCATCCCGCAGGACAAGCTGGAAGAGGTGTTCAAGCCCTTTGTCCGCATCGAGACCTACAACCAATTCGCCGAAGGCAGTGGCTATGGCATGTCGGTCGTCAAAGGTCTCGTCGACCTCCTCGGCGGCGAGATCCACATTGAATCCGAGGTGGGCAAAGGCACCCAATTCGAGGTCAGGATACCTGTCGGGATGGTGGACAGCCCTAGTGAAGAGCAAGATGGCACAGCTGTGGACAAAAACAAGCCTCTCAATATCTTGGTCATCGACGACGACAACACCTTGTTGTCCGTCATCGACACCATGCTGCACCGCCTCGGCCACCAGGCCATCGCCTGCCGTTCGAAGAACGATATCGAAAGCGCCGTGGCACAGATAGCTGACTATGACTACATCCTCACCGACCGTGAGATGGGGGCGGTCACTGGCAACGACATCCTGCATTTCTTCAAGAAAGCCGATGCGTCGAAGCCCGTCATCCTGATGACCGCCCGCATGGAATACACCAACGAGATGGCCAAGGAAGAAGGCTTTGACGGATTCTTGCAGAAACCCTTCAACATGAAGCAGCTGGAAGCCATGTTCGGGAACGTCGCGACAAGTGAAGACGCCTCCGAGACCGCCTTCCCCGACTTCCCGGAGTTCAGCGAGATGATGGGCAACGACGAAGAGGCCATGACGGACATCTTGCGCGTCTTCGTGCAGTCGACCGCCGACGACATGGTAGCCATGAACACTTTGATTGAGCAATCGGATTTCGTAGAGATGCAGAGTCTTTGTCACAAGATGCTGCCCATGTTCAAGCAGTTGGAGCGCGACACCACCTTCCTCGCCCGCATGAACGCCATGCGCGGCAAGAACGAGACGGAAGAAGATTATCCGAACTGGAAAGACGACGCCACCCAATTCATGGCACAGACCGACGAATTGATGGATTTGTTGTCGGAGAAGTATGGGATTGGGTGAGGCAGCCCCCACTGCCTTTTGTGCTGTTACTATTAATAAATGTTCAATGCTTACCAATCGCCATCAACAATATTGGCGATGATTTTGTCTACCACCTGATCAAAGTATGGTTGGCGCAAGAAACAATTGTGTCTTGAAATCACTTCCTCCACATTGAATGGATTAACGATATGCGTTACAAAATAAGAATTCTTAGGTAATGGCGACGACAACCATTCCGATTGAATCGGAATAGTCAATTCCGGAATGATATTCTTTGACGACACAAGCACAGCATAGAAAAGCCCTGGCTCCATTTGTTGCAAATCGTCACACGAGATAACCAATGCAGGATGAGGAAGAACTTTCCCATCAGGAAGCACAAAAGGAACTTCCACTATTTCTCGTTGATAGACATTACTCACAGCCATTTCTCTAAACCTTTGGGAAGTTGGCCACTACGAGATTTGAGATAAGTGCCATAGTCTTCGGCTGCCAAGCTTGGGAAACTACTTTCTTCGAGCGGCGGATAGGCTCTCAATTTTTCGCTCAATTCTTCATCAGAAAGCCTACTGTGACGGGGACGAGACTGGTTCTTGCCGTTTACCTGAGCAAGAAGCCAGTTCTCGACTTGTTGTTGCAGCCAAGCCTGGAACGGCTCTTTGATCTGGAATGTATTTTCAGCCTGCATGACCAAACCGTCGTCCAACGCAATACGATAGGTACACATCTTGAATTATTTTATGCTGCAAAAATACACAAAATCGAGAACAATGCCACGTTTTTCTGAAAACGCCCATTTTTATACGCAAAGACATGGCTTTTTTGTACTTTTGTGGCAATTATTGAGGCATAAGAAACTGTTCAGAATTAATCTTATTGCTTCTTAGCTTTAAGCTATCAGCCGTCAGCTATCAGCTTGGTAGCACTATAGCTGACTGCTGATGGCTGACTGCTGACGGCCAAATTCTCCTACCTTTTATGTAAACTAAACATACTCATCTACTTAATATGAAAAAGATTGTAACAATTATTGCGTTTGCAGCTGTAATAACGCTGTTGACCTCCTGCAAGAAAAAGGAAGTCCATGTGGTTATGGAAACCACAAAAGGCAACATAGAGCTGAAACTATACGATGCCACGCCTTTGCATCGTGACAACTTCAAGATGCTGGTAGAGGAAGGAGCATACGACTCACTGCTTTTCCATCGTGTGATTCGTGACTTCATGATTCAAGGCGGCGATCCAGATTCGAAACACGCTGAAGCCGGCATTCTGCTCGGTGAAGGTGATAGGTCATACACCATACCGCCTGAGTTTAGGCTCGATGAAGGAATTTTCCATCGTCGTGGCGTGCTGGCAGCAGCTCGCGAAGGTGACGATGTGAATCCAGAGCAACGTAGTTCCGCCATGCAATTCTATATCGTTTGGGGAAAGGTCTTTGACGATGAAAGCCTGGACCGCGTTCAGAAACGAATTGACGACTATACAAACGGTCGGGTAAAGCTCACTCCTGAGATGCGCGAAGTGTATAAGACCATCGGAGGAACGCCACACTTAGACGGTCAATATACAGTCTTTGGCGAAGTCGTTTCCGGTCTCGATGTGGTAGATGCCATTCAGCAAGTGGTTACCGACACCAACGACCGACCTGTTGAAGATGTCCGAATCATCCGTGCTTATTTGCGATGATGGCGATTATTGGAGTTTTTATGGTGAAAATGGTATGGGAAATACTCACAGCCATTTCTCTAATCCTTTGGGAAGTCGGCCACTGCGAGATTTGAGATAAGTGCTACTGTACTCCTACTCTACCACCATCAATGCCCGTTTCCACTCCAATCGATTTTGCATTGGTTTAGCATACCGAACCGTGTTCAACACACCATCAAAGTCGAGGAATAGATACTTTTCCATGACTCAAATCTTTAACAATTCATAACGGCCATACTTGCCTCCTGCCGCATTTGAAAACCGCACCCTTCGAAACACTTCTTGGGTTTTCTCAGTGTGGTGAAGATGCCCGAAAAGATGGCATTTCGGCCTTACATCCATCACACGCTTGAAAAGAGTATAGTCGCCATAATTGATGCCGTCCTGTTCGTCAAGAATGCCCAATGGAGGCTGATGAGTAAGCAACACATCGGTGTCGTCTGGAATGCGGCCAAACAACTCTGGCAAGTTCCCGTCAAGGTCGTCCTGCAAAAACATAGGCACACCGTAAAACTTGTTGCCGGCAATGGTGATTCCGTCATTGCAAAGATAATGCACATTATCCGGCAAGCCTTCTATATTGGCACCATACAAACAATTGTCATGGTTTCCTGCAATGAAGATTTTGTGCTTGTAAGGCAGCTGGCCAAACCACTCGATGAAGTCCTTGACTTCCTCTTCGGTGCCGTCTTCGGTGATGTCACCAGTATGCACGATGACATCGGCCTCCGGCAAGTCTTTCAGAAGCTGATGCTTGCCGTGAGTATCAGAGATATGTAGTATTTTCATGTTTATTCCTTTGTGTTGATTAACTCTATTGGCGTTTCGTCAGTGGCATTGAGGACAGTATAACTTGGGAAAAGCGTTTTGTACGTTTCAGGCATTTCTGTGTGGATGGGAACAATGCATTTCGGCTGAACATGTTCGACAATCTTCTGAAGCGATGCCACATCAGCGTGTCCACTGGTGTGGATGTCAGGCAGTTTCTGCCTAAGCTCTGGCTTTTCCGCCAACCATTCCTTAAGACTGATGATTTCAGGTTTATTCTGCTCCCAATATTGCGCCCAGATAGAGTTGGTAAGGCATACTTTCGTGTCGGCAAGATACTTTTTCAGGTCACCAAGCAGTTTCGGCCTAAACAATAGCACATATTTCGAAGGATTCATAGCCAAATCTGCCAAATCCATCTTTTTCTCCTTCGAGTACGGTCCATAGATGATGGTTTTGTCTCGCTCCATCATCATTGTGGTCAGCCTATGGGGGTAGTAAATCATCAGGTTGGGATGGGTCTTTGCGGTGGGTATGGTCGGATGAACGCTATAGGCAAATTCCAATACGTAAGCCGTATATGGGTCGATGCATAACGTGCGGCCTGTTCTGAGGCACGCCCTGTACAAAGCCACCATTCTGTCAATGTTTTGCGAGGAGCACCAAACCAAGTGCGCGTTGTCCTGATAGGATGAAAAACGCTTGACAAATTCATTCTCAACAGCTCTTTCCGTCTTTTGCTTTACGCCCCTGCCCAAATTCGTGCCTTCCAAAAAGAGGTAATCCACATGCTGTGGAAGGTGTTTGTACAAAATGCCTTTCTTTCCGTGAAGCCTGATGTCGCCGCTGTAGAGCAGGGTTTGACCGCCCACCTCGAATAGAAAAGCACAAGCTCCGTATGCCGAATGGTCCACAATATACTGAGTGATTCGGAAATCTTTGAAGGTGATAACACCGTTTTCAAAAGTGTGTATATCCAAGCGTTGTGTAAGGTCTTCGCCAAAGATCCCTGACAATTCCATCAACATAGCAGTCTCGTCTGAAGTAAAGACCTTTGTGCCGATGGGTGCTTCGCAGAGTAGCCCGTAATGGTCGCCATGATAGTGGCTGAGAAAGATGGCGTCGCAGTTATTGAGCCATTTTCGTGCATTCTCACGAATCTCCTTTTGAGTCTCAGGGGTTTGCTCGTCATAATCCAGTGGTAATCCGCAGTCAATAAGGATTTTGGAATTGGGTGCCACAAGTTCCACGCAGTTCCCACCGATTTGGTGGGAACCACGGTGGATGATGAACTTTATATCGTTTTGATTGCTATTCATGTTTTATCTCTAAACAGGTTCGTTTAATATTTGACTTTTTGTTCTTTCTTTGTTTTGATTGAATTCAATGGTTTCTCCAACATAGTTTTTGAACTTTGAGTATATTTCTTCCCATGTTATAGTGTACGTTTCAAATCCATATTCACTTTTTGTGTCTAAGTTGACAATATTGTTTTGTTTCGGAATTATTGCAATATAAAAGGCTTGTGTACAATCTTTTAATTTGTTGACCATTTTCTCTACTACAATGTTTTTTCCAATCTTTCTGTTCCCGTCTTTACTTTTTTGTTTCAATCTAAGTTTAGGGTCATTTTCAATGGCCATACTCTGTTGTTTTTGCTCCAAGGATCCATCATAAAAGTAAGGTAATAGACGGAAAAAGTAGTTTTTTAGTCTTAATTGAAAATACAAATTTGAAGCATGTCCTTTGTCATAAGTATCACCACCTTCTATGTAATCCTTATGATGTCTTTCTTGTTCGGAAAGATTGTAATACTTGCAGCAACTAGCTTTAGCTTCTATGAAAAAGACAACATTCTGTCCTTTTTCATTCATAGCTTTAATCATCAAGTCTGGGTCACCGAAATCTGATAATGAAAACTCATTAAACAATTCAAATTCGGTAAAGTTACCTTCTATTTTAGCTAAATCTTTGATAAATGTTTTCATGGATTCTTCACCGTGCTCTCTGTCGAGGGCCATTCCATAAAATAATGCATTCATTGCACCACGTTCTGAATAACCTAATATTTTCATGGTTTTAGATAATTAAAGGATTAAACATTAATTTTCATTCTGCAAAAATAAAGACATTCTCTGTATTGTCTAAAAATTCGGCACAGAGTTCGTCATAATAGTCCTTTTGTTGTTGCTTTTCGCCACAAGTACGGAGATAGACCTACACCATTTATCGTATATTCAAGTGCACTTTCTTCTGTAATTGAATGATTTCCATGATGTTTTTCAACAGATACCATTCTCTTCAAATTTTCACAAATTGCTTCATTTACCGCATAAAGAGTATTGTATGGTATACTATATTTGAATTCTTTTCCAAATATCGTGAAATTGCCATCTGCAAAAGACGTATCTTCCCAAGTGTCGCACTCGTCATTTTTGATATAGTCATTGGCTTGTTTGTTATACGGAAGTGTTGGATCTTGTTTTGAATAATACTCACTGTGAATCATGCCATTTTCATTCAGTACACTAAACACGAATGAGGCTTGCTGTTGCTTGCCACATATCTTCTTTGCCGTGTCAATCGACATGTTGAATATGGCGTATGGGTGATAAAAATTCCCGAAATATTCCATCGCTGGAACGCAGGCATAGCCTCCGCTCTTGATGATTGAGAGCGGAGAACGCCTTGCCTTTTGGTTGCGCTGATTTATTGTCCGTTGGTCATCCGGGTCCATTGAATCCAAAACCACAATGGTACGTATGCCGCTAATGCCACATTTTTTCATTTGGTTTGTTTTTATTGTTCCAAAAGATATTGAAAATCAGTATCTTTGACCACTTTCTTGAACTCGACCACCACGTTGGGCAGCTTCACGATGGGCTGGCCGAGGCGCGTCGTCACGTTGGGATAGTGAGCCTTCACCCATTCCATCACTTGGTTGCGGACTTCGTTGTCGAAGTAGAGCCTGACTTGCAGCGGGGTTTTGATTTCGGCAGCGTTGGCCAGGGTGCTGTCTAATTGTCCGTTCTCAATTGGGTTCTCCATGGTGATGCCAAGCACGTAGGGTACGATGGCTCCGATGAGCGACCCTTTGTCGGCCTCGGGATTCACTCCCATTTCAGTGCGGATGCCCGTCACCATTTTTCCCAGGACAATCATGCCTTCGGCAAGTCCGGCGGCGCAGATGGCGTCCATTTCGGCAACCACGGCGGGGTGGTCTTCGCCCAGCTCGGGGAAGTGGTACCTGATTTTCATTTCTAACTGTGTGCGGAAAGCATCGATGTTGGCGCGAGCTTCCAGTTTTTCTCTTCATTTTCTTTCGTGTTCCTTTCGTGTTTTTTTGCTGCTCATGGTGGATTGTTGTTTGAAATTTGCCCTAACAATACGATTGGCAGTAATGCAACCTTTACAAGAAAATTGCAAAACGCTATAAGACAGTAAGATAATAGCTATATATTTATGTGCGTAAAAGCTGTGCGTAAAAGCAATAATTCATCTCTTCTGACTCTGTCTTGCGTTTAACTTTTCAGCATTTCGTCCAACCATAGCTCAAAAAAATATGGATATTTCTTGATGGCCCAACAGAAGGCGCGTAGAGTAGAAATGTCATAACGTCTTTCCTCAACGGCGATGAGACAAATGCGCTTGTATGCATCCTCAACAGTTTCGCCTTCTAGTGCAAGCGTTAACCCGCCGCAGATGTCCCATTGACTATAATACTCAGGGTCGTATTCCTTACATAGCAGAGGCATCAGGTTAATCAATGGCTCTTCACTTTGTTCTTTCGTGAAAGGATTGTTGTTTTGTTCAGGAAGGCGGTGATACAGCCATTGCTCAGCAGCGGTATAAACCGTGGTTCGCATACTAAGGCTAATCCCGCATTCTTTCATGTAAGCCTTGGTTAGCAGACGCAAAGCTTCTAAGGCATCCATCTTTTCGCCCTCTTCGGCGTACTTTTCAAATAGTTTTTCAGTTTCTGTCATATCTAAGTTATTTTCAAGATTCATGATAAAATCCCTATGATGATTAAGATTGCCAAAATAATGACGACCGTGATGATGAGATTTTTGATAAACCTGCCCACTCTTTGAGCAAAGCTCAGATTATCTTCTGCCTCGTCGGCACTCGTCAGATTGTTTTCACCTTCCAGGGCGCATTTCTTGGAACAGTAGTACCTCCTGTTCCATCGAGGGCCGCCTGTGTACCCTTTTCCATCGGGGAAATACTTCCCACACCATTCGCAATTTGCCATGTTTCTTTCTGCTTAAGTTATACTTTGATTTTAAGGGGTGTCCAAGTCCCCGAAGGGACTCAGACGTTGTAAATCCTGACAATTTTATTCTGCGCCTGGGCTTTTCGGATGGTGTCCCAAGTGCCTTTGCTCGATGACGTGACAAAGGCGAGAATGATGTCAGAGTTTTCGACAATAGTCGTGTTTCGTTTCAGAGGAGCGCCGCGACCGTAGAGGCCATAATCAGGCTTGAATTCTTCCAGTGGGTAGCCGTGTTCCGAAGCGTATCGGGCGGCCAGCGTATCCGCGCCTTTGGCACCACCTGAAACAATCTTTTCGACTTTAATCTTGGTTTTTTCGACAAAGTTGTCGACTGTTTCGGCCAGCAGAGAGTAATCCAAGAACTCCCTGGAGCCAACGATTCCCAATCTCATTTTTCAGTATTTTAAAGAACAAAAGTTTTTTCAAACAACATACTAATACGAATAGCCTAATCGCATTGAAATCAATTCGATTGTAAATCGCTAAAAAACAGCAGAATAATAAGTAATAATATAAGTGCGTAAATTATGTGCGTAACAGAATAATTCTCTATCTTTGCACGCAAAACCGAATAGATATGTCAGTCAGTTTTACCTTGGAGAAACGCACCAACTTGCATGATGAAAGTCCCATCAGGATTTCATGGAGCTTTATGGGAGAGCGTCTCCAATCAACATTAGGTGTTTCCATCAAGAAAGAAGATTGGGATGAGAAGAGTAAATTGGTGAAAGCCGATGCACACAACCACAACGGGCAAAGCGCCGATGAAATCAATCTCCTCATCAAGCGCATCAGCGTAGATGTGATGGATATTGAGCTTGCATGTATTGAAAACGGGTATATTCTTGGCAAGGACATGATGAAACAAGCCATAAACAATGCCTTGGCCAGCGACATTGCCCGCCCAAATGATATTGTCGAACGTTGCGTGAATGGCTCTACATCCATGTCTGAGCCAGCTCCACAATATTATTGTTGTGAGGGTAGATATTATCAGTTTATATGCGATGCTGTTCACATTTACCCTAATGGTGGCAGTTTCAAGATTCTCCAAGAACTATTTGGTAGCCGCAGACGGATTGCTGTACCCTCCGACAGATTTGCGAAAATAAATGATGGAATTAGATCATCAACCCCATTCGAGAAAGTGGATAAGAAGGAAGTGTTTGGCAGATAGCCATTGTCTCAATAATTATGGCTTCGCCGTCTCAAAGGTGATATTGAAGCGTTTTAGCCTAACCGAATTATCATTCCATTCTACCTCTCACGCCCCCATAGCAACCCGCTGAGCCTCCGAAGATCCCTCGGCATCTGCCTGTTTTTTCGAGGCTTTGGGCGCACCACCTGTATAGCTGGCATTCAGCCGCGTTATAATCGCTGTCACCACCGCATAGGGCTTGCCGTAGGCCTCAGGCTCTTTCGATGCCATCGCCTGTAGATAGGTTATCAAAACTTCGAGCTTCTCATTAACTTCACGCTTCAGGACGGAGAGCGGCTTGTGCTTCACCACCCTGCTCTTGGCCCTGTCCACCTCAAGCCGCTTGTCCAAAAGCGTATCCAAAGCTACTTGAATGCCGTTGATACGGTCCGGCAGCAAGGGAAGCTTTTCTGCATGGGCTTGCATCTTTGGTTTGGAGAGGTCGTGAAGCAAGACTTTCACCACCGTCATCTGGGTGTCCATATCCATTCGGGTGAGCGGCTTGCCGTAGGAACCCTGCTGCACATTATGCTTTGCCTTACCAACATTTAGGGCATCGAAAAGCCTTTGGTTGGCATCTTTCACTTCTTGGACAAGGCCCGTAATGTAATCGTCAGTTTGCACGTCATTAAGACAAAGACATACCTCTTCAATCCCTGTATGGAACGACAAGGAATTCAGTCCCTGGTTGAATCTTGATGGAGTCATAAAGAGCATTTTATTGATGAACAACCATCAAAAACCGTATCAAATAGGGAATCACAAGGTTATCAATGACAAATTGTCCGATTCTTTGCCTATTTAGGTCGTTTATAACTCTTCTCTACCCTATCGAATCAGGTTAACTATTGTTATAAACGACAAAAAGGCTGATTCCATGCCCTTTTGAATCGTTGGTAACTATCTAACACTCCATTGCATAAGGATATATGGCGTTATAAACGATGAAAAGTGAAATCCATTGAGCTAATTGTTGGTTACAGCTCTATCCCATAAAGGTGCATCTTGTTATACAAGGTCTTGCGGTCGATTTGCAAGAGTTTGGCTGCCACGGTCTTGTTGCCCCTCGCCTTCTGCAAGGCGGCTTCGATTTGTTCCTTCTCGTGCTCGGGACGCAAGGCCCAGTCGTCCTCATCCGAGGCGATGACGGTCTTCTTGTTGGGCGCGCTGAACACCGGCAGGTCGTCCATCTCGATGTTTTCGCCTTCGGCGAACAGCACGCAGCGGCGCACCACATTGCGCAGCTCGCGCAGGTTGCCGTTCCAGCGTTGCTCTTTCATGCGCTGCAAGGCGTCGGGGGTGATGCCCTTCACGTTCTTACCCAGCTCCTCGTTGGCCTGACGGATGAAGAAGTAGGTCAGCTCGTCGAAGTCCTCCAAGCGGTCACGCAACGGCGGCACCTCGATGGCGAACTCGTTAATCCTGTGGAACAAATCCTGACGGAAACGCCCCTCCTCAATGGCCTGCTCCAAGTTTTCGTTGGTGGCGGCGAGGATGCGCACATCAACTTGGATGTCGGTGGCCGAGCCTACGGGCCTCACTTTCTGTTCCTGCAAGGCACGGAGCAGCTGCATCTGCACCTCGTAGGGCAGGTTGCCCACCTCGTCGAGGAACACCGTGCCGCCCTTGGCCTGCTCGAAGACGCCTTTCTTGTCGGCGATGGCAGAAGTGAACGAGCCTTTCAGGTGGCCAAACAGCTCACTGGGTGCCAACTCTTTGGAAAGGCTTCCACAGTCCACAGGAATAAAGGGGCCGTCTTTGTACTGGCTCATGTCGTGGATCATACGTGCGATGTATTCCTTGCCCGTGCCGCTCTCGCCGAGAATCAGCACAGAGAACTTGGTGGGGGCCACCAGCTCCACATGCTTGTAGAGTCGCTGCATGGAGGGACTCTCACCCTTCACCCATTGTTTGTTGGCCGGGATGAATGGCGCCTCAACTTCCTCGTCGGTGGAGGCCAAGGCAGCGGCGATTTTTTCCTCAAGCACGCTCGGGTTGATGGGTTTCTTGAGATAGTCGAAGGCACCGAGTTTCATGGCGGAAACGGCAGTCTGCACCTCGGCATAGCCCGTCATCACGATGATGGGCACCTTGCTCTTCAGCTTCTCACGCACCCATGTCATCAGGATGATGCCGTCGCCGTCGGGCAAACGGAGGTCGGTGAGGATCAAGCCGAAGTCACCGTTGGCAATCTCGGCTTTCGCCTGTTCGTAACGCGAGGCAAGCACCGCCTCATAGCCGTTCTTCTTCAGCCATGTCTGGATCATCAGGCCGAAGGAGGCATCGTCTTCCACAACTAGAATTCTACATTTCATGGTGCAAAAATAACAATTATTCCGTAGATTCCACAAAATTACACACAAAAAAAGCCTCACATTGGGGAAATGTGAGGCAATTTGAAAAAAATTGAAAACGAGCAGTTCCGTTATAAACGGATTTTATTTGATGGAAACTACCAAATAATTCGACATACTCCAGAAGGCTTCCTTGTCGCGGATTTCGAGGACCTTGTTGCCGTCCTCGGTCTCGGTGATTTCATAGCTGCCCTCCGGGTGGCTGGTCATGACTTTTGCCTTCTTGGTATTCAGCGGGATGATTTCGAGGTCACGCTTGTTGCCTTGCATGAACTGGCTCTTGTCAAAGCCCTGCTTTGAGATTTCGCTGGGTTGGAAGATGCCGCCCTTGCTGAGGACGCCCTTCTCCACAAGCACCTGTTGCGTGCCGATGCAAATCCACACGGTGTTCAGCATGGCATCTTGGTTTTCGATGGTGGCCTGCTGTGCCGCGTTCTGAACCGTCATCACATCGATGTTGGAACTCAACTCGTTGATGTTCTCGTTGAGGTCCGACACCTGTTCGTTCAAGTCGGCAATCTGTTGGCGGCTTTGCTCCAGCTCACTTCTCAGATTGTTGATGTAAACATCTTTCTCTTCCAGTTGTTTCTTCAGGCGGCTCACGGTCTGCTTCAAGGCCTTCGACGTGCTGCCCTGTTCGGCCAGCTGCTTCTCAAGGCTGTTGATCTTATTGCGGTTCTCCTGCAAGGTCTGTTGGATGGCGTTGATCTCCGACACGGCCTTGTTGGTGTTGCCTTCCTGGTTATCCATCATGATGATGTTCTCCTGGGCGCGCACCGACTCAAGGGCATTCTCAATCTCGTTGATGGTGTTCAGAGCGTTGTCGAAACCGCCTTTGGCAGCCACAGCCTCTGTATACAAAGAGTCACGCTCGGCCAGAAGCGCCTGGTACTTGTCCGAACGTTCCACATCACATGATGCCACCGCAAACAGCAGCACCGAAGC
Organism: uncultured Bacteroidia bacterium; assembly: GCA_902789915.1. Taxonomy (GTDB): domain Bacteria; phylum Bacteroidota; class Bacteroidia; order Bacteroidales; family F082; genus Limimorpha. The sequence goes on from CADAPW010000015.1 coordinate 22,927, forward strand.
AGTCAGAAACAAAAACTTTGATTTCATAGGTTTGTAACTTTGCCCCAATCCTATACACATTTCATACCTAATTTATTATTAAAACATAAAACGTTATAAACCAATATAATACATTTAATTCCACAATAGCAACAATTTGTGGAATTTTGTGGAAATTTCCACACTTTATTAAATAATGTGGAATTTTGTGGATTCTACAGGTACAAAAAACCGGTGCTTTTGTGGCGCGGCAAGGGGAAAATCGAGGTGTTTACGTCGGGATGCACATGCTTCATGCGGAACTGTTCATAGAGACGGCCCATGGCACATTCGGGCGTATTGTTGTTCTCACTGAGGTGGCACAGCATGATGCTCTTTATGCCAGGATGGTAGATTTCGGCGATGAAACGCGACGATTCCATGTTGCTCAGATGGCCGAACGGCCCCGAGATACGTTGCTTTAATATATAAGGATAAGAGCCGTTTTCAAGCATTTCCACATCGTAGTTCGACTCGATGACGATGTTGTCGGCCTTGCGAATCTGTTCCTTCACCACCTTGTCGAGCATCCCGATGTCGGTGGCAATGGTTAAAGTATGTCCTTCATAGTTAAAGTGATAGCCTACCGCCCCTCTCCCATCGTGCATCACGGGGAAGGCCTCGATGGTGATGCCGCAAATCTCGAAAGGCTGCAACGGATCGATCTCGTGGAACAGCCTTGCATCCACATTTTTCGTCGCCTTGCCTTCTGCGATGCCCTGCAGGCAGTCCGAGTGGGCAAAGATAGGGATAGGATAGTTCTTCAGCAGCGTCTCCATGCCTTTCACGTGGTCGATATGGTCGTGGGTGACGAGGATGGCCTTGATGTTGGCCGGCGACAGGTCGTTTTGCGCCAAGCACTTCACAATCTGCTGTGCGCTGATACCCACGTCGACCAAAACGCCCTCGTCCTGCTTGCCCACATAGTAGCAGTTGCCGCTGCTACCCGAGGCAAAGCTGCAAAACACAAAAGGCGAAAGGCAGGAAAAGAGGTCCATCTGAGACGATTTTTGGGCGCAAAAGTAGAAATTAAATTGGTTTTTTCATTTATCAACAATGGAAAACACCTTTGACCCCAACGCCGCAGCCGTGGCCGATTCCGGCATCTACGGCCTGCCCTGCACCGCCGAAGAGGCGCAAATCATCATCATACCCGTCGAATGGGAACTCACCACGAGCTACAACCGTGGCACCGTCGACGGTCCTGCCACCATCATGGAGGCTTCCTTGCAAGTCGACCTCTGCCACCACGACTACCCCGACCTCTGGCAGAAAGGCATCTGGATGGATGAATTTCCGAAGGAACTGCGCGAGCTGCACGACGAGCTGGCTCCCATCAGCGAGGACATCATCAACGCCTTGTATGAAGGCACCATCCACGATGAACCCGAGAAATACGCTGAGCTTTACGCCCGCATCGAGGCCGCTACCGAGAAGAAAAACGCCTGGTTGCGCGAGCGCATCGCCTATTGGAAGCAGCAAGGCAAAGTCGTTGGCCTTTTGGGTGGCGACCACAGCTGTCCCCTCGCCTACCACCAATACCTTAATAGTATAGGTGTGGAATACGGCATCCTTCACGCCGACGCCCACTGCGACCTGCGCGAGGCCTTCGAGGGCTTCAAATACTCGCACGCCTCCATCTTCTACAACACGTTGAAATTCAACAATGTGAAGAAGCTCGTGCAAGTCGGCATCCGCGACTACTGCCACCAGGAGAAAGCCTTGGCCGAGAGTCAGCCCGATAGGATAAAGGTCTTCTTCGACCGCGACTGCCGTCGCCGTATGTACGAAGGAGCGACATGGAAAACCATTGTGGACGAGATGGTTGCCGCCTTGCCCGAAAAGGTCTACCTCTCCATCGACATCGACGCCCTCGACCCGAAGCTCTGTCCCAACACGGGCACGCCCGTGCCAGGAGGCTTGGAATACGAGGAGCTGATGTACCTGCTCAACCGCATCCGCGAGGCCGGCAAGGACATCATCGGCTTCGACCTCTGCGAGGTGTCGCCTGCCCCCGACGGCGGCGACTGGGACGGCAACGTGGGTGCAAGGGTGCTGTTCCATTTGTGTGGGGTGGCGGCGAAATAACAAATCATCGGGACGCTACGTAAAGACACACCATGAGCACCCCTTATTTTGGCGAAATCATAGCGTTAATCGTAGCCTTTTCGTGGACGGCCACGGCCTTGTTTGCCGAGACTGCCAGCAAGCGATTAGGCTCGTTGCCGCAGGCATGACCTTCGCCGCACTTACCACCTTCTTCGGGCCTTTCCTCGGCGTGTCGCTCTCGCTGATGGCCGTGCAATACGCCAAAGCCGGCATTGCCTCCACCCTAATGGCCCTCACGCCCGTGCTCATCATCGTGCCATACGCCCTTATCCACAAGCAGAAAATCTCCGTCAAAGAAGTGATTGGCACGTTGATTACAATGGTGGGGGTGGCGCTGTTTTTCTTGGTGTAATGGTAATATCTGTTTCTAAAGGGATGATATCCTAGGATCTCAAAACAGGCTTCCGTTCTCACTTTTTCCCCAATCTTTTTCATCACAATACATTTTTCTTTATCTTTGCCCCAAATTATAAAAACCATTGCCCAATGAGGAACGCAAGCTACTCACCCGCATGATCAAGAAACAGGAGACCACAGGCGACGAGTTGCTGCGCGAGTTTTACATTGAGCTGAACGGCGCTTTCGTCACGCCCTTCGACCGCGAGGACATGAACGCCTTGGCCATGGACCTCGACAAATTCCTCGACTTCATCAACCACTCGGCCAAGACCATCCTGATGTATAACCCCAAGAAGATCGACAAGCAAATCAAGGAGATTGTGGACAACATCCACGAAGACGCCAGCGTCATCATGCAGGTGTTCGGTCTCCTCGACGACCTGGGGAAGAACCACCAGCAACTCAGCGACTTGTGCCAAAAGGTCACCCTTATCGAGCACGCCGTCGATGACATCTATGGCGACTACATCTCCTACCTCTTCGAGAACGAAAAGGACGAAATTGAGCTACTGAAATACAAGGAGATCGCCCAAGTGGTGGAAGACACCACCGACCGCGCCAAGGAGGTGACCAGCACCGTTAAAAGTCTTATCATAAAAGAATCGTGATGAACCTCCTGACCATAGCCATCATCCTGTCCATCGTCCTTGCCTTCGTCTTCACCTTCCTGAACGGCATGAACGACGCGGCCAACTCCATCTCGACCATCATCGCCACCAAGGTGATGACACCGTTTCAAGCCATCCTATGGGCTTCGTTCTGGGAGTTTACTGCCTTCATTTTCATTCGGTTGATTCTCAACCAACAGTTTGCCGTGGGTAACACCATGGCCAACTTCGCCGACCAAAACGTCATCGACCCCTACCTTATCCTATCCGCCCTCGTAGGCGCAGCCATCTGGGTGGCCGTTTGCACCAAGAGCGGCATGCCCATCTCCACCTCACACGCCCTCATCGGCGGCATCATCGGGGCGGCATGGTTCGTCAACGGCAGCGCGGTGCTGCACATGACACCTATCATCATCACACTGGCATTCATCGTGTTATCCCCGTTGATTGGCTTGTTCTTGGGATTCTTCCTCGAATGTATCTTTTTGAGGATTTTCAAGAACAGTCCCCGCAAAAAGGTTGACAAGATCTTCAAAGTGTTGCAGCATTTCTCAACGGCGGCCTTCTGCGTGGGCCACGGCTCCAACGACGCGCCCAAGACCATGGGTATCATCGCCGTGCTGATGGCCAGCGTGTTCACCACACAAGGCGTCAGCCCCGAGATGAAGAATTTCATCAGCAACTTCTACGACAGCAGCCAAGCTTTCCACATCCCCGACACGCTTGCCGTCATCTGTTACATCATCATGTCGTTAGGCATCTTGATTGGCGGCAAGAACGTCATCAAGACCATGGGCGGCGGCTTGGCCAAGATTACCCCCGTCAGAGGCTTCTCGGCTGAGTTTGCCGGTGCCACCACCTTGATTGCCACCTCTTTCCTCGGCATTCCCGTCAGCACGACGCACACCATCACCGGCGGTGTCATCGGCGTGGGCCTCACCGACGGCTTGAAATCCGTGAAATGGGTCACCGCCAAACGCATCGTCCTGTCGTGGGTGCTGACCATCCCTGTTCCGCTCGTCATCGCGGGTGTGCTTAACCTGTTGTTCCACCTCTTACCCATCTGAACGCCATGAGCCTCAACAGTTTCTTCCAGTTTTTCGTCCCCCAGGAAAAGAAGTTCTACCCGCTCTACCAGAAGCAGGCTGAATACATCGACAAGGCCGCCAAGCTCTTGAGGCAGATGCTCATTGAGACCGACCTTGAGCGTTTGGAGAATCTCAAAAAGGAAATCAAGGCATGTGAGACCGACGGCGACGACGTGCTGCGCGACTTCTATAGCCAGCTCTTTGCCACCGTGCTCACCCCCTTTGACCGCGAGGACGTACACGAACTCGCCGAGATGATGGACACTTTCCTCGACCGCATCGACGACTCGGCCAACATCATCCTCACGCGCCGTTTCCTCGCCGTAGATGAAGACCTCAACACCATGGCGGAAAACATCATGTTCGCCGCCGAGAACCTCAGCAGCATCATCCGAGACCTCCCCGTGATGTACGACAAGAGCAAGGAAATCATGCGCCTATGGGCAACTATATCAGCAAGCTGTTCCAACAAAACTACAGCCTCACTGAAATCATCAAACGCAAAGACCTGGTGCAAGTGCTGGAGAACACGACGAATTCAGTGAAGTATATATCGGATAAGATTAGGAGTATTGTTAGTAAGTTGTAATGCGGAATGAGGAATGCTGAATGCTGAATCTTTGAATTTTAAATCTTGAAATCTTGAAATAACATCTTCGCCATGCGACAAATCATCACCAGCCTATTAGACAACGACCTCTACACCTTCAGTGTGTGCTACGCCTACCTGCAAAAGTTCCCGCGCGCCATAGGTCAATACACCTTCGTCGACCGCAACAACACGGTTTATCCCAAGGGCTTTGCCGAGAAACTACGCGAGCAGTTTGACCTCTACGGCAACATTCGCATCACCGACGACGAGGCGCGTTTCATGAAACAGAAATGTTACTACTTCCCGCTGTGGTTCTTCACCTTCCTGAAAGGTTTCCACATGCGTCCCTCCGAGGTCGAGGTGAGCCAAGACGAGGAAGGCCATCTGCACATCACCGTGACGGGCCTGCTGTGGCGCACCGTCTTTTGGGAGATGCCCATATTGGCCACTGTCTCCGAACTGATGCATGAGTTGAAAGGCGAGTTCGAGCACTATGACGCCGAGAAAGAATACAAAAAGTCGTACGACAAGGCCATCCGCCTCATAGGCAACGGCGTGAAGTTCAGCGACTTCGGCACGCGCCGCCGTTTCTCGTTCGAGCATCAGGACATGGTGATTCGCAGTTTCATTGAGGCGCAAAAACAGTTCACCAAGACCTGTTTCGTGGGTACCAGCAACGTGCTGTTGGCCATGAAATACGACCTCACCCCCATCGGCACGATGAGCCACCAGTTCATCGAGACCTGCTCGCTTTACGGCTACAACGAGGCCAACTACATCGCCATGGACTACTGGCAGGAGGTGTATGCCGGCAGCCTGGGTGTGTTCCTTTACGACACCTACACGCGCAAGGCTTTCTTCCAGAATTTCACCACACTGCACGCCAAGTTGTTTGACGGCCTGCGTGTCGACAGCGGCGACAACTACGAGGCCTTGGAGGAAATCATCGCCAAATACAAAGAGTTGGGCATCGACCCAGCGCAAAAGTCCATCATCTTCAGCAACGGCCTGAATGTCAACGAAGCCATCGCCATCCACGAAGCCGTGGCGGGGCGCATGCAAGACTCCTACGGCATCGGCACCCACCTCACCTGCGACATCGACAACGTGAAAGCCATGAACATCGTGGTGAAACTCACAGCAGCCAAGATCACTGAGAAACGTACATGGAAGAAGGTGGTCAAGCTCAGCGACGACCTCGGCAAGTACACCGGTGACCCGGAGGAGATTGAGATTTGCAAGAAGACGCTGGAGATTAGACGCTGGAGATTGATTAAAACGCCTTTCTCCACCCGCAGCCGTTCCGCCACTCGGAGCAGCCGTAAGCCGTCTTACCTTTAATAATATGGCCTTTGCCACACAACGGGCAGGGCTGCCCAATGATGTCATCGGGATTTGTGTCAGAAGGCATAGATTCCCTCTCGCCCACGGCCTTACGCTGGAATGACATGCCTCCTGAAGGTTTATTCTGTTCGGAAGGCATGTCATTCCCGCGTGGGTTTGTGCGTTGGCGGGAATCTATACCTTCCGCAGTTTTCTTCGCTTTTGGAGCAGTGCTTCTCTTTGACGCTGCCTTCTTAGTCTTGACTTCTGGCGCCACAGTCGACACCCGTCGGTTACTATTATCCAGCATCACCGTAGTGACAATCTCCGTCACCATCTGTTTCAGCTCATCGAGGAACTGCCTTGCCTCATATTTGTGCTGCTCTATCTCACGGAGTTTCTTCTCCCAGATGCCCGTCAACTCGGCGCTTTTCAGCAAATCCTCATGGATGAGGCCGATGAGTTCGATGCCCGTGGGCGTGGGTTCCAGGCTCTTGCGCACCTTTTTAATATAGTTGCGTTTGAACAAGGTCTCGATGATGGCCGCCCGAGTGGAAGGCCTTCCGATGCCGTTCTCTTTCATCACCTCACGCAAGGATTCGTCGTCGACCAATTTGCCTGCCGTCTCCATGGCGCGGAGCAAAGTGGCTTCGGTGTAAGGCTTCGGCGGCGCGGTCCATTTCTCGGCCAGCTGTGGCTTGTGCGGCCCATGCTCGCCCTTCACAAAGATAGGCAATGTCTTCTCCTCGTCCTCCTGCCCTTCCTTGGTCCCTGAGCTTGTCGAAGGGTTCTCCTCGTCTTGTTGCTTC
>CADAPW010000016.1 GCA_902789915.1 uncultured Bacteroidia bacterium
GGTCTCCGCTTCCACCCCAAAGTAAACGAGTCAATGCTGAAGTTCTTGGGCTTCGAACAGATCTTCAAGAACAGCTTGACCAACCTGCCTCTCGGCGGTGGTAAGGGTGGTGCCGACTTCGATCCTACAGGAAAGAGCGACGCTGAAATCATGCGTTTCTGCCAAGCTTTCGTCTACGAACTGTGGCGCAACATTGGTCCCGACCAAGACAGCCCCGCTGGTGACGTTGGTGTTGGTGGCCGTGAGATTGGCTACATGTACGGTATGTACAAGAAGCTGGCCCGTGAGCACTCGACTGGTGCTTTGACTGGCAAGAGCTATGGCTGGGGTGGTTCCCTCATGCGTCCCGAGGCCACTGGTTTCGGCGCTGTCTACTATGTGAAACACATGGTGGAAGAGAAGGGTGACACTCTCGAAGGTAAGCGCGTGGCCCTCTCTGGCTTCGGTAACGTGGCTTGGGGTGCTGCCCAGAAGGCTTGCGAATTCGGTGCCAAGGTGGTCGCCATCAGCGGTCCCGACGGCGTGTGCGAACTGCCTGAAGGTATCAACGCTGAGATGATCAACTACATGCTTGACATGCGTGCCTCGAACCGTAACAAGGTTCAAGACATGGCCGACAAGTTCCCGGGTAAGGCTATCTTTACCCCTGGCAAGAAGGCTTGGAGCGTGAAGTGCGACATCGCTATGCCTTGCGCTTTCCAAAACGAGCTTGCTGAAGAGGATGCCAAGATGCTGATCGCCAATGGCGTGAAGTATGTGGCTGAAGTCTCCAACATGGGTTGCCAACCTGGTGCTATTGCCGCTTTCCAAGCTGCTAAGATCCCGTTCGGTCCTGGTAAGGCTGTCAACGCCGGTGGTGTTGCCACCTCAGGCCTTGAGATCTGCCAGAACGCTGGTCACATCAACTGGACCGCTAAGGAAGTTGATGAGAAGCTGAAGAAGATCATGAGCGACATCTACGACCAGTGCGTGAAATACGGTAAGCAAGCCGATGGCACCATCAACTATGTGAAGGGTGCTAACATCGCTGGCTTCATGCGTGTTGCCCACGCCATGATGGCTCAAGGTATCATCTAATTCCAGAGCTAAAAGGTTTTTGCAAGGCGGCTCCAAAGGCCGCCTTGCTTTTTTAGGATATGAAACAAACAACATTATGTTATCTTGAACGCGGTAGCCAATACCTCATGCTGCACCGCACCAAGAAAGAGAACGACCTCAACCACGACAAATGGCTTGGCGTGGGCGGCAAGTTCGAGGAAGGCGAAAGCCCTGAAGACTGCATGTTGCGTGAGGTGTGGGAGGAAACGGGCTTCACCGTCACGAAATGGCGCTACTGTGGCATCGTCACCTTTGTTCACAACATCTATGACGACGAACACATGCACATCTTCGTCTGCACTGACTGGACGGGAAACCAGATCGAATGTAACGAGGGCGATCTCGAATGGATTGAAAAAAAACACTTGCTTGAGCTTACCATGTGGGAAGGCGACAAGGTTTTCCTCCGTCTTATCGATGAGCACAGACCTTTCTTTTCGCTTAAGCTGACTTACGAATACGACACTTTGAAAGCAGCCGTTTTGGATGGGAAACCGCTGTAAATGAACTTTTTTTGCTTTTTTGGTACGTTTTTTGCCTATTTTTGCGTTTTGTTTACTGGAAAAGTCCAAAAAAATGGCAAAAGAATTGAACTATAATAAAATAAGTGTTTTAAAGGTCTTGTTTGCGTTGCTGCTGATAACGGCGACGCCTGCTTTCGGCCAAAATCTCATAAACCACGGGAATTTTGAGTATGCAAGTGGAGTAACGACCTTTGATTTTGAAACGGATTATGATTATTATGGTGCCCCACCTTATCTTACAGAGTCAGGAGTGTATCATGTGAAAAGGAATCCACATGATTATCACCCCCAAATGTTTTATGATATGGGAGACCATACGTCAGGATCGGGCAAATTTTTTATTGCCAACGGTAAAGGCCTTTTGAGTAATGATCGTGTTTGGTCGAAGACGGTGACTGTCCAACCGAATTCCTATTACAGTTTTACTTTTTGGGCCACGCACATTAGTGATGTGACCAACTCGCTTTATCTCGCTAAATTCCGTGTCAAAATCAATGGAACGCAAATCGGATCGGATTTTGTGCCCCAATTTGTAAGTGGCGGCTATTGGGAGCAATTTCCTGCCCAAACTTGGTATAGTGGTTCTAACACACAAGCCACTATTACTATCTATGATAATTGTGCAGGGCCTTCTGGTTTGGGCGATGATTTTGGTATCGATGACATCTCCTTTACACCTTTGGAGACTTACAGTGTAACGGCCAACAACGACACTGGCATCTCGGTGTGCTCGGATGAGACGGTGGATATTGATGTGCTGGGCAACGACGTCATTTTGCCAAATGCCACAGGTGCTGTGGTTTCGGTGGTGACGCCGCCTTCGCATGGAACATATTCTTTGATTAACAACAGTACCGGCATACGATACACTTTTAATGGAGGAGACTATACTACTGACCAGATTAAATACCGTGTGACGACGCATGGCGTGTATTCCGAGGCATGGGTTTTCATCACAACGAGTCGCTCGCCGACGGTGGCCGACATCACAGCCCCAACGGTGATTTGTACTGGAGGTGGTCTAGGTATTGACGCGCCTTCAATAACGCCTTCGGGTACTGGCGTATGGCAAAAATGCCAAACCAGCAGTGGCACCAACTGGACCGCCTTCGACCCAACCAGCATCCCCTTGTCGATGAATGGCTGGTGGGTGCGTTATTCCGCTACCAACGACTGTGGCACAGGTAATAGTAATGCGGTGCAGGTTACGGTGACCGATGGCCCCAGCTTCTCAGAGCAAACGCCTCAAATCCAATCGATTTGCACGGGCGGCAACCTTGATCTTGCCGCTCCTGCATTTTCGGCAAATGGTTCCCAAATCCTCAATCAAGGTTGGGTGGCTTCGCCGACCGAGACGGGCGATTATAGTTCCTTTAGCCTGAACAACATTACTTCTGCATACAATGGATGGTATGTCCGCTATATGGTGCAAGGTAGCTGTGGCCCGGTTTATAGCTCGCCAGCACGTCAGCTGGTAATCAATGTTGCTCCTGATGTGACAGGGATGCTGCAAGCCCCTGCTGCCATCTGTGCGGGCGACAACTTGAACCTCACCCCGCCAGCATACGATGGCGACGGCGTTGGTGCTTGGGAGATTTGCCAGACCCCCAATGGCACCTATCAGCCCTTCATCCTCAACAACGTTCCTGCTACTTATAACAATTGGTATCTGCGTTACAAGGTGAGCAACGAATGCGGTAATGATCCCAGCAATGCCGTGCAAATCCATGTCAACGATGCACCTGTCATCGGCAATGTGTCGGCTCCTGCAGCCATCTGTGCCGGCGGTAGTTTCACCCTTTCGACACCTAACATTCAAAACAACGGGGCAACGATTACCGACCATGGATGGCAGATTCAAGTCAACGGCAGCTGGCAGAGCCTGAACAATAACAACATCCCGTATGAATACAATGGATGCCAGATTCGTTATTTCGCTGAAAACGACTGTGATCTGACTTATGGTACGGCCGTAACAGTCACTGTCAACGATGAGCCTGCCGTGGGCAATATTACCGCTCCAGCGGGCATCTGTGCAGGAGAGTCGTTCAGCTTGACAGCCCCGCAAGTCACCTGGCGCCATGTCAATCAAGGCACGGGTAGTTGGGAGATACAGGTCGATGGCGTGTGGCAGACGTTGAACAACAGCAATATCCCGTATAGCTACAACGGCTGCAACATCCGTTATAAAGCTGTCAATGGTTGCGGCACTGCCTATTCGTCTAACATTGCCCAACTGACCGTTTATTCCACTGACGCTGTCGACGAAGGCGAGATAACCGCTTGTGATGCCATCTACCATCATGGCTATCTGTGTAACGAAAATGGAGAGTATGTGGCCGATTCTGTGACTCCTAATGGCTGTACCGTTCAGGTGTCATGGCATTTCACTTTGGGTGAGGCCTACATCGCTCCTGTGCAGTATCAAGAGTCATGCAATTCGTATTACTGGCCTAAGACGCAACAGACATACTACGAGAGCAATGTGTACGAAACCCTCGTTGAGAGCAGCGACCCGCAGGTTTGCGACAGCACCTTTACCTTGGACTTGACCATCAACCATGCCCCTGAGATATTGAACGATATTTTAGTGCCTTCCACGGTTTGCGCAGGCGACCCGTTGAATGTCACGGCTCCACAGGTACAGATGAACCATAGCGGGGGCGGCACCCAAGGGTGGGAGTATGCCACATCGGCCAACGGGCCTTTCACTGCTTTTGACCCATTGACGAGCCATCCTGGTTGCGGCACATATTACCTTCGCTATATGGTTTCAAATGCCTGTGGCGAGGTAAGCAGCAATGTCGCCACTTTCCGCGTCAACGATGCGCCAGTGGCTAATGTGCAGCTTTCTTCTATGCAAGTGTGTGAAGGCCAGATGCTTGACCTACCCGAGGTTAATGTGACTTGGAACAATGAAGACATAAACGACCGTGTTGCCCAATGGCAGATGTCATCGACAGAGAACGGCAGTTTCACCGCCATCACCCCAACGATGCCCATGCAGATGAGCTATGACGGTTATTGGTTACGCTATCTTGCCCACAACTCTTGTGGTGACTATATTGCCGGCCCTGTGCTGATAAGGGTGATTGCCGAGGCTGAGGATTGGTTGGAGACCATCCATTCATGTGATTCCTATGTTCTTCCGTCAGGGGTGGTGATTACTGAAAGCCAAGTGATTGATTATGAGATATTCGACCCCTGTCGCCATGTTACCCACCAGCCTATCATTATCGACCATAGCGACCAAGTGACAGAGCTTGTCACCTCTTGCCATGAAACATTCGAGTGGCATGGGATGACCTTCAATCATTCCGATGAAACACAATATGCCGCTGTGACCTTGACCAATGCCTCAGGCTGCGACAGCATCGTTGAACTGCAACTCGACTTCGACAATTATGCGGCGTTTACGCACGACAGGACCGCTTGCGGCTCCTTCGTTTGGGAAATGAAACCAAACCATGTCTACACCGAGAGCGCACGTGACTCCGTGTTTGTGGCCGCTACCAGCGATGAGGATTGCGACACATGGTATTATCTTAACCTCACTTTGGGGCACGACACTGTTGTGGATGGTGGCGTATTGAGCATGTGTAGCGGCTTTGTTTGGCATGGCGTTGCCTATTATGATGACGCTATCCTCTACGACTCTTTGCTGACGGTTGGCACCAGATGTGACAGCATTGTGGCCTACCAATTGCATGTCATTGAACCTGTTGAGACCGACACTAGCATCGTGGCCTGTAACCCTATTTGGTGGCAGGAGCATTATTGCGAGATTGAGGGCGACTACCAACATGTGTTCCAATCGATTTATGGTTGTGATAGTATTGTCACCGTTCATTTCAGCCTCTCGGAACAGCTGTATTACGAGTTTGACACCTTATCGTGCGAGCCTTTCCAATGGTATGAATATCAATGCAATACAGATGGCATGACTTGCAGCCATCTCTTCCAGACCTCGCAAGGTTGTGATAGCACTGTGGTGATGCATGTAGCTTTGAGTGCGCCAGTAACCACAACCATTGACATCCAAGCCTGCGACTCATACGAGTACGACGGTGTGGTTTATGATGTTCCTGGTGTCGTCTACTTCACTTTGGGCACTTGGCAGACCATGGCAGGCTGCGACTCCGTGGTGCAGGTCTGGCTCGAAATCAACGATTCCGAAGCCATAGGATGGATCCATGGCAACGCGTCGGTGTTTGTAGCCTCCAATCTGGTCAGCGGTGTTTATCGCTATGAGATTGACACCGAGGGCGTGGCCAGTGGCGTTGTTTGGAGCTTGGCCAATCCGGCATGGCAGATTTTGGAGGCAACCGACGACCATTGTACCATTCTTGTAACAACGCCTGGGTCGAATACGCTGAAAGCCAACTTCATCGCAGAGCAATGCGGTGAGATGGAACGCACCTTCGAAATCAATGCGGACTATTTCGGCGTGGAGGAACAGGAAATTCCTGATGTTCAAGTATATCCCAATCCCACCAAGGGAACGCTTACCATAGAGGCTGAAGGCATCGAGAGCATCCGCCTGATGGATATGTTGGGGCAGGTGCTTGAAATGAACGAATATGGCCGTGCCAATAGTGCAATACTTCACCTTAATGGCTATGCACCGTCGGTTTATCTGCTTGAAATCAAGACAAATAATGGCATGGTGAACAAGCGTGTGATGCTGTATCGCTAGTTTTTTCTCTTTTTTGGGGAGAAAAAGACGGTGTAATCGTAATAATTGCTAAATTTGCAGGCTAATTTAAACCTAATGAAAGCTAAGCTCTTATTGATATCGCTATTGATGCTGCTGACCGTATGGGCTATGGCACAACCGGTGGAGATTACACCGCCTTCGGCTGTCATTGATCCTGGTGAGTCGGTGACGCTTACGGCATCTGGCGCGATGTATTATCAATGGTCGCCAGCCACTGGTCTGTCAACCACGGAAGGACCTGTTACTGTGGCTTCTCCTATGGTGACTACCACTTATACTTGCTCAGGCTATGGCCCAGGTGACGAAAGTGTCTTTAATGGCGATTTCGAACAGGGTAACAGTGGATTCACCTCGGCCTATTACTATTATGACAATCTGTATGGTGAAGGGACATACTTTGTCGGGGCTGATGCACAGAATTACCATCCTGATTTCCACGGGACGGCTCATGGCGGTACGGGCAACTTTATGATTATCAATGGGTCGACTAGCTCGAATACCAATGTCTGGACCCAGCAAATCAATGTGACGCCAAATACGGATTATGCGTTTTCCACTTGGGTATGCACTGTCAGCTCAGCTGGTAATGCGGCTTTGCTCCAGTTTGCCATCAACGGGAACCAACTCGGTGATGTGTTTTCTGCACCGCAATCCACAAACGAATGGCTGAGATTCTATGAATTGTGGAATAGCGGCAACTCCACCACGGCCACTATCACCATTTTGAACCAGAACACTGTGGGTAGCGGCAATGACTTTGGTCTCGACGACATCTCCTTCTGCGAGCTTGTGCTTGTGGGCGCTCCCCAATGCACGGTTGCCGTGGAATCGATGACAGCTGCGGTCGATGCTGACGACACCGAGTTGTGCGAAGGCGAATCAACAGCACTCCATGCCATGGCTATGGGAGGCATAGGCACCTATACCTACAGTTGGACGCCGGCCAATACGCTCAATGACCCGACCTCGCAAGATCCAGTGGCCACTCCGCCAGTGGGTAGCACTACCTATACTTGCCATTTCGATGACGGCTATACCACTCAGGATGTAAGCATCACGATTGTGGTGCATCCCGATGAGTCTGAAGACCTCTATGAGAGCATCTGTGAGGGTGCCACTTATGACTTTTACGGTGACGTGGTGAGTGAGCCAGGTGTGTATGAGCACCATCTCCAAACCCAATATGGCTGCGACAAGACATTGTACCTGCATTTGGACAACTGGCCCGTTCCCGACGAAACTGTGCTCAATGAATTCATCTGCTCCGGCGAAAGCTATGAGTTCTACGGCAATTATTATGACCATACGTGTCAAGAGGTTTATGTCGACCATACTTCCCACGGATGCGATAGCGTCGTCAGGCTTAACCTAACGGTGTATCCGGCCAACGACACAACCCTCGTTGATCCCAGCATCTGCGTGGGGGAGACCTACAACTTCCACGGCTCGATATATAGTCAGGATGGTCAGGTTGCCTATTTCGATACCATCGACCAGCATGGTTGCCTGAAAGTGGAAAAGCTGGTGCTTTCCGTCGGCGAATACCAAATGCCTCCTGTGTTGTACCAATACGAATGCTATCCTAGCGGAACGATGCCGTCGTGGACATGGGATAAGACGGGAGTGACCTATCATGAAGACACTTATGACGAGATTGTTCTCGACGACCCCGCAGGTGGTTGCCCCATCAAGCATAGACTTGACCTCAAGTTTCATCAGGAGTATTATCACGAGGAATCGAAGGTGGCTTGTGACGCTTTCTACTGGCCTATAACGGGGATGACCTACTATGAAAGCCAAGACCGAATTGAAAAGACCTTCCATACCACTTTCGGTGACAAGGAATGCGATAGTACCTATGTCCTGCATCTTGAAATCAACACATACGAAACAACAGACTTCATGGTGCCATACGATGAAAGTTGTGACAGCTATTTTTGGGATAACAAAGGCCTTGAATACACCACCGATGATACCTATGATCCTGAAAACCATGTTTATACCCAATCAGGAACCTATCATAGAACCTACCAAAACCTTCAAGATTGCGACAGCATAGTGACCATGAGCGTGCAGTTCGATTACTCACCATCGCCAACGCCCATTTATCCTATGGATTCTGCCAATATTGCCCCTCATTGGGTTGTCACTGCTACGGAATTCCAAATCAATGCCTATGATTTCCAATTGTGGGACATCAATCCTCTGTGCCGTTGGGATACTGTCACCTGGAGTTTGGAAGGCCCTGTGGAATGGGTGCTTGAGCCTTTTGGCAGTAAAGGCAAGTGCTGTAAAGTGTATGTGCTGGACCAAACCACCGACACCATTTGGCTGAAAGCACGAGTGTACAACCGTTGTGCCCCTGATGATGGTGTCACGCAAAAGTATTGGTTGGTATGTTCGTTCTATGGCCTTGACGAAAGAGAAGACAACCGAGCCGATTTCAGCGTGATTCCCAATCCCAATAACGGGCAGATGGAGATACTCATGGAACACCTTACTGGAAAAATCACCGTGAAGGTATACGATGTCAAGGGCAATTTGATTGATGGTTTCCAAACATACAACAACTCTGACTTCGACACGATGTCCTACCATCTTGAACGTTGCGCAGGAGGCATCTACTTCTTTGTGGCCACAGGAAAGGAAGGCACGGTGTCGAAGAAGGTGATAATCAATCGATAGAAGATATAAAAAACAGATGATATGAAAAGTATTTTGAAATTTGTCAGTTTGGCTTTCGCCATGTTCGGGATGCTGTTTGCGTCGTGCACAAAAAACGACGAAAACACCATCGTGCTGATAGGAGAGGAACGTTACATTGACGACATCCTCACCGTGATTCCCGACACCTTGAAACCGACATTCGATGCCATTTTTGGAAACATTCCCGAAGGTCCTGTGCCGCCAAAAATCGAAGGCTCGTATGTAGTTGACCCGAAACAGCGTGTCAGCACCAATGTGGACTATTGGCCTCTGACGGTCATCGAGCCTAATGTTTATCTGAAGTTTTCGGAACAAAACAATGGGGTGGTCACCATGGACCTGAACGAAGCAACGGAGCAGCTTACAGACACGGTTTTCGTCATGGGACATCATAATGATTTTACGGTTTATTTTATTGAAAACAAGGCATACGACGTGCCCTTCAATGACCAGTCGTTCCATGTGAGGGTCAAGCGTGGCGTCATCATGAAAGGCACCGTGACTTCCAATGGTTTCTCCAATTTCAAGATTGCGTCAATCATCATGGAAGCGGAGGATGACTCCCATGGCATCTTGAGTCAGTATCCGCCAGGTTCGTACTTCCTTTACAAAGACGGAGACGGGTTGGCCGAAAACTTCGATTGGTAGTGTTTTTTTTTTGATGCAGAAAGGAATAGACT
Organism: uncultured Bacteroidia bacterium; assembly: GCA_902789915.1. Lineage (GTDB taxonomy): Bacteria > Bacteroidota > Bacteroidia > Bacteroidales > F082 > Limimorpha. The sequence continues at coordinate 9,726 of CADAPW010000016.1, forward strand.
TATGAAAAAAAGTGCATTTCTCATATTGGTTTTCACTTTGCTTGGTATCGGCGCGATGGCGCAGACGGATAATACGATTTCTATTGGTCTCAAAGGCGGCGTGAACATGCCTCGGATGGGCTATCTTGGCAACCGCTATCTCAACAGTCTTCCACAAGCCACTCAGATTACGCCGATGGGCGGTCTCTTTGTCGACATTCCTATTGGCAATGTCTTTGTCGTGGCACCCGAGTTTGATTATGTGGAACGTGGCACCGACATTACATACGAGCATGTTTCCGGCATGCAGGTGCATTATAACCTTGCAGTGAAGTTTGTCGATTTTCGCCTGCCTTTGGAATTTCGCATCCCCATCAAGCCTTATCTGCAGCCTTATGCGACGATTGGCGCTGGGGCAGGAATGCGTCTGGGCGGCAAGATTCACATGGACAGAACAGATCCGGCACCTTTGGATGCGACTATTGACGTCGGTGATGCTAATTTCACCAAGATATATGCTGGAGCTTTTGCTGGCATAGGTATCCGTAGTTTGGTGAGCATCGGCAATTTCGATATGTTGTTTAAACTTAGTGCCACTTATCATCATGGCTTCCTCGATACCTATACGAAGGTCGAAAGGGAAGAGGCGGTTCCAGCTGTCAACGTGAATGCCTACAATATTACGGGTAGTCGTCTGCCTCAAGGCATTGAGGTATGCTTGAGTATTGGCATCCCGCTGAAAGCACCCGAGGATGACGCTTGCCGTACCTTCTCCCATGACCGCTATCGCCGTCACGGCAGTGGCCGACATCTCTTTGGCTTCTAAGGCTATAACTGATGGTTCAATAAGATTAAACCATGCAGTTCTTGTATCCATCCATGTTGTGGGGATTGTTCGCCTTGGCTATTCCCATCCTTATCCACCTGTTTAACTTCAGGCGGCATAAGTTGGTGTATTTCAGCAATACTGCGGTGCTGCGTAGCATCCAACAGGAAAATGCCAAGACGAGGAAGCTGAAGTATCTCGTTACGCTGTTGCTGCGTTGTCTCTTCATCGCTGCCTTGGTGTTGGCCTTCGCTTTCCCGTACAAGCCTGAGAAACAGTTAAATGTCAATACTGAGAATAACCTCGTGGGCATCTATATCGATAACTCGATGAGCATGAAGGGACAGTCGCAGCGGACGACTATGCTTGAAGATGCACGGCAGTCGGCGCGCGACTTGGTGCACCAACTCAGTCCGTCAAGCCGTTACCTGTTGATGACCAACAGCTTCGAGATTCAGAACGAATACCCGATGAACCAGGAAGAGATGCTCGACCAACTTGACCGTATGAATCCTGATGGAGCACCTATGCCTATGGGTGAGGTAATGGACCGCTTCGAGATGCTCAGTCATCAGCATGGATTTAAGACATCGACCTTATTTGTTTATTCTGACTTTCAAGAAAACACTTTTGATTTGTCGGCTGCCAAGGCTGACACGACGATGCAGGTGATTGTCGTCCCGATGATGCCTGAGTTCAAGGCCAACCTATACATCGATTCGGTGTGGCTTGCGTCACCCATCGTGCAGGCGGGCTTGACCAACGACCTGATGGTGCGCGTGGTTAACCAAGGCGACAAAGAGGTGAAAGGCTTGCCTGTCAACTTTACGATGAATGGCACGATGACGGCTTCCACGACGGTCGACTTGGAAAAGAACGGCATGGCGGAGCTTCCGATGCAGTTTGTGGTGGAACGCAACGGCGAGCAAAAGTGCTCCGTCTCGCTGATGGACCATCCCATCATCTTTGACGACAGCTATAACTTTGTGTTGAGCGTGAAGCCAAGCCTTTCTGTGGTGGAGTTGGGCACAGAGCCTTCCAACTGCGCTTTGGTATTCGAGGACGATGAGCAGTTCCGTTACACGCTGATGGAGCCTTCGCACTTCGATTTGTCGGCACTCACCCAAGCCCAATTGCTTATCGTTAACGAGACGGCGAAGATGAATGAGACCTTGCAGCAAACCTTGTTGGACATCGTTTCCGAAGGATCCAGTTTGATGGTGTTTCCTTCGGTCGACGACCCGAAAAACAACAGCTATCTGTATCAAAAGTTAGGCCTGGCAATGGTTGAAGCTGATACCAACACCACGGCAGTGGAGGACTTGGCCATGCAACATGCCTTTTTCAGCGACATGATTCTCGACATGCCTCAGCATCCCGACCTGCCCAAGGTGAAACAGCATGTCCGTTTGCGTTCGAATGGCATTCCGACACCTTTGTTGACCTTAAAAAATGGCGATCCGCTTTTGCTTTCTGAGACAGTGGGGAAGGGGCAGACCTTTGTGATGGCCACGGCACTCAATCCCAAGTGGAGCGACTTTGCCGACAATGCCCTCTTTGTCCCGATGATGGTCAAGGAGGCCTTCGTGGGCGGCAAGATGGGACGTTTGTCCTATACCATTGGTACAGACAAGATGCTGGTATTAAACGATATGAGTCTCGAAGGCGACCATAAGATTCTTTTCACCAACGAAGACCGTAGCTTCGAACTGATGCCCGCCTCTGATGTGCGTAATGGTAAGGTGTATCTCTACTTGAACGACAATTTACCGGCAGCAGGATTCTACGACCTGCTGGTAAACGACACCATAAACCGTGTAACGGCATGGAACGAAAGCCGTGTGGAGTCAAAGATGGTCTTCGCCGACCGCGACAAAATCGAGCCTCAGTTCAAAAAGGCTGGCTTCAATGTCGCCGCCGTCCTCGACACCACGGATTTCGCTACCGCTGACCTAGTTGAGGCCATGGCACATCAGTCTTCGCAATGGAAGTTGTTCGCTTTGATTGCGCTATTGGCATTGCTGGGAGAAATTTTGGTGCTGAGGTTTTGGAAGTGAAAAATTTCTTATCTTTGCACCCATTAGCAAAATCTTATGGATACCGAAGACAAGACCGAAAACGAACCTTTGGACGAGCAGCCCATAGACGAGACTATAGAAGGCGTTGAAGACGCTCAGGCTCAGGAGGATGAATACCATGTGATACCGTTGAAAGGCATGTTTGAGAACTGGTTTCTCGACTATGCCTCGTATGTCATTCTCGACCGTGCCGTGCCCGCCATCGAGGACGGCCTGAAGCCTGTGCAACGCCGTATCCTGCACTCGATGAATGAGCTTGACGACGGTCGTTTCAACAAGGTGGCCAACATCGTGGGTAACACGATGAAATACCACCCGCATGGTGATGCCTCTATTGGTGCGGCCTTGGTGCAACTTGCCCAAAAGGACCTGCTGATTGACACGCAAGGTAACTTCGGTAACATACTCACTGGCGACGATGCCGCTGCCCCGCGTTATATCGAGGCACGCCTCTCCAAGTTCGCCAAAGAGGTCGTCTTCAACCCTAAGACCACAGATTGGACGCGCTCTTACGACAACCGTAATGCCGAACCTGTCTCGCTGCCGGTGAAGTTCCCACTGCTGCTGGCACAAGGCACGGAAGGTATTGCCGTGGGCCTGGCCTCTAAGTTCCTGCCGCATAATTTCAACGAACTCATTGATGCCTCTATAGCCTATCTTCGCGACGAGCCTTTCACGCTTTATCCCGACTTCCCGACGGGCGGCCTGATGGATGTGACCAACTACAACGATGGTCTGCGTGGCGGCAAGGTGCGTATTCGTGCCCGTATCAGTCAACAAGACAAGAAGACATTGGTCATTAGTGAGATACCCTATGGCACCACCACGGGCAGCCTCATAGAGAGCATCGTGAAGTGCAATGACAAAGGCAAGATTAAGATCAAGAAAATCGACGACAACACTGCCGAGCAGTGCGAGATCGTGATTTATCTCAATCCTGGTGTCTCGCCCGACCAGACCATTGATGCCCTTTATGCCTTTACTGACTGCGAGGTGTCCATCTCACCCAATGCCTGCGTCATCGTGAACGACCACCCTGCGTTTATGGGTGTGAGCGAGATACTGAAACTCAGCACCGACCGCACGATGGAGCTTCTCAGTTGGGAGTTGCGTATCCTCATCGAGGAGCTTGAAAACAGCTGGCACTGGATTTCGTTGGAGAAGATTTTCTTTGAGAAGGGTATTTATAAGGAGTTGGAGAATAAGGATTATGCGGATTGGGATGAACTCTATACCGGCATCGAACGCCGCTTTGACAAATACCGCAAGTTGCTGAAACGTGAAGTGACGCGTGAGGATGTGGAGAAACTCTGCGAGAAGCCCGTCCGTAAGATTTCGAGGTTCGACATTAAGAAGGCCGATGAGCAGCTGGCCGAGATTGAGAAGAAGATGGAAGAGGCCAAGTATAACCTCGACCATATCGTGGACTATACTATCGACTATTTCCAACATATCAAGGATAAATACGGCGAAGGCCGAGAGCGCAAGACCGAAATCCGTAACTTCGACAATATCTCCGCCGTGGCAGTGGCAGCCAATAATGAGAAACTGTACGTCAACAAGGACGAAGGCTTTGTCTGCACAGGCGAGGGCTTGAAGCGTGAAAAGAATAAAGAGGTCTACGAATATGTTTGCGACTGCTCCGACATGGACGACATCATTGTTTTCCATGAGGACGGTAAGTATGCCGTGGTCAAGTTGCAGCCAAAACTCTTTGTAGGTCAAAAGGTTATCCATGTCGATGTGTTCCACAAAAACGACGACCGCACCACCTATAATGTCGTTTATCGTGACGGCAAAACAGGTGCGCCGCACTATGTGAAACGCTTCGCCGTGAAGGGTGTCACCCGCGACAAGGAATACGACCTCACTCAAGGCAAGCCTGGCTCAAAGGTGCGTTATTTTTCGTGGAACCCGAATGGCGAGGCGGAAATCATTAAGGTCACGCTGATGTTGTTCAACAAAAAACAGAAGACAGTGGATTACAACTTCGCTGACTTGGCCGTAAAAGGCCGTGACGCGCGCGGCAACCTACTCACAAAGTATGATGTGAAGGATGTCAAGAAAGGCGGGGATGGTATCTCTACACTTGATGCCCGTGAGATTTGGTATGACGATACGGTACGCCGCCTCAATGCCGACAAGCGAGGACAATATCTTGGTGCCTTTGAGGGCGACGACAAGATTCTGCAAATCTTCAGCAACGGCGAGTTCAAGATTTCCGGTTTCGACCTCAACACCCACTTCGATGACGATATGGTGGATATTCGAAAGTTCGACCCCGACGAAATCTTCTCCGTAGTCTACATTGAAGGCGAGACGCAGAAGCATTATCTGAAGCGTTTCACCATTGAAGCTGAGACTAAGGTGAATAGCAGAGCATCCTTCATCGGCGAGCATCCCGAGGCAAAATACCTCGGCATGAGTACTGACGTTATGCCACGGTTGTTGCTGAGTTACAAAGTCAGCGATGCGGGCAACAGTTTCCCTGATGACGAGCTTAATGTGGAGGAATTCATCGGCATCAAGAGCTATAAGGCCAAAGGTAAGAGGTTGTCGACCAGAGAAATTGACAGCTTCCAGTTCCTGGAGCCTTTTGAACCTGAACCGAGCGCGGAAGAACCTGAGGCCCCTGAGCCTGAGGTCCCTCGAAGGGTCGAAGGGTCTCATGCTTCTGGTGTCCCCGAGGCCACTCCAAGGGGCGAAGGGAGCGAAGGAGTCGAAGGGCCGAATACCCCCGATGAATCCGAGAACAAAGAGATAATAAAAGTCAATCCTGCCGATGTACCCATGGAAGTGGTCAAACCTCAAGGTGACGGCGTGCAGATGGATTTGTTTGGAGGTGATTTATGAGGAAAGGTATTGCAATAGTATGTGTTGGGATGCTGCTATCCTTATTGACCAGTTGCCAAACCGAGCTTAAACTCGCCAAGAAATATGTGGCCGAGCGGCAAGGCATCCAGGCTGCCGTCTATTTCCCTGAGAAAGCTGAAGTGACGGTGGAACCTGCGCCAAAATATGGGTCAACTCAAGTGTTGAATGGCTTCAACCAGGACTTGTTCTTGGATGTGATGTACAACGCATATTCGAAGGAAATGGAACAGTATGGCGTAGAAGTGTATGTGCCTGAAGACATCAACCAAGTCCCCGTTGACTCGACGCATTGGCTGGTGATGTTATCGCGCATGGAGATTTCTGGCCGCATCACGGAATACGAGGACTATCTTTTCAGTGATACGGACGAATACACCTATAAGCACCCGTTGAACACGGTCAATGTGGCTTCGTGGTTCGAGATCAATGACAGCGTGTGGTTGCCGGTGTTGTTTTGTGAGCACAACCTCATGGATGGCTTCGATTCCAACACAGACTATTCGTTTTGGACGGGTAGCCTTGACTACAACTATACCATTGACACGCTGAAGCTAAAGGATGTCTACAATTATGCCGTCTATTTGGGCAAACTGTATGCGGGCTACACCTACGACTACATGATGAACAGTTATGTCGAGGAAGGGCTGAAGAAAAAAGGCTATTCCTACCAGTTGCTGTTGCGTTACGATCCGTATAAAAAGCAGCTGCGTTATGCCGATGAGGATGACTATTTCTTTGAAATTGAATAGTTTAGTGTTTAGAGTTTAGTGTTTAGAGTCAGTGGAAAGTGTAGAGTATTTAGTTTAGAGTATTTCTGAAATCGCGGCAGACCGCAATACTTTCAACTTCCCACTCTCAACTATAAACTGTCTCTAAACTCTCAACACTAAACTCTCAACTCTTTTTCAATCTTTTCTTTCAATTCCGAAGCCTTCACGGTTTGGATTTCTCCACCTGTGACCATGCTGATGTTACCTGTTTCTTCGGAAACCACCAAGGCGATGCAGTCATTGACTTCGGTCACGCCAATGGCGGCACGGTGGCGGAGGCCATAGTGGCCGGGGATGTTGGTCTTTTGCGTAACAGGCAGGATGCAACGTGCTGCTGTGATGCGGTTGTGGCGGATGACCATGGCACCATCGTGCAAAGGACTGTTTTTGAAGAAGATATTCTCAATCAAAGAATGGCTGATGTCGGCATTGACCACCACACCGGTTGTAACGATGTCGTCCAAGTTGTTTTTTCTTGTCAAAAGGATGAGCGCGCCTTGCTTGATGTCTGACATGTTGAGGCAGGCCTTGGTGATGGAGTCGATGTCCAAGTCCACATTGCTGCGGACCCTCAGGAACTTGAACCTTCGCGCCAACTTACCTTCTTGTGCCTGGGCACCGATGGTGAAGAGAAAGCGCCGTATCTCGGGCTGGAAAATGATGATGAGCGCTATAAAACCTACGCTGACGAAAGCGCCAAGGATGGCGGTCAGCATTTCCATTTGCAAGAACTTGACAAGTTGCCAGATGAGGAATATGGCGACGATGCCAATAAAGATGCTCATGGCGGAGGTCCCTTTCAGTATGCGGTAAAGCCCGAAGAACAAGGCCGCCACGAGGATAATGTCGATGATGTCGAAGACACGGATTTGTATGAACAAGTCTATCATGGTTCCAAATTTGCTGCAAAATTACGAAAAGTCCTAACCAATTCGATGGCTTCGCGTGCATTTTTCACATCATGGACACGCAAGATGTCGGCACCGTTGAGCAAGGCGATGGTGTTCAAGACAGTTGTGCCATTTTCGGCGGCTTGCGGTGTACTCCCCAACACCTTAAATATTAATGATTTGCGTGAGATGCCGATGAGTATGGGTAGCTTGTTGTATCTATAGCGTTCCAAATTGCTGAGTAATTGGTAGTTGGCTCCAAGGCTTTTGCCGAAGCCGATGCCAGGGTCAAGGATGATTTGTTGTTCGCTGTAAGCCTCTAAAGTCTTGCATTGTTGTGCGAAGAAGTCCATGATGGTTTGGTGGATGTCGACGTCAAGGGAGTATTGGTGCATGGTTTCGGGTGTGCCGATGCAATGCATCATCACGTAGGGGATATGGTTGTGGCCGATATAGGGCAGCATCTCCTTGTCGAAAAGTCCGCCCGAGATGTCGTTGATGATGTCGGCGCCTTCACTCATGCAGGCCTCGGCCACGTTTTTCCGGAATGTGTCAATTGAAATGAGCGTTTCGGGGAAGGCTTTTCTGATGGCTTTCAAGATGGGGACGACACGCTCCATCTCCTCGCTCTCGGTGGCGATGGCGTTGTTGGGACGCGTGGAACAACCGCCGATGTCGATGAAGTCGGCGCCGTCGGCAATCATCTGCTCGCAATGCTGCAAGGCCATGTCCATCCGGTTGAAGCGACCACCATCGGAGAATGAGTCGGGTGTCACGTTGAGGATGCCCATGACGGCGGGGCGGTCGAAAACAAAGGCTTTGTCTTGGATTTTGAGTTTTAACATTGTGCTTTTCTTGCAAAATTACATAATTTTTTGAAAATGGCAAGCGATGCTCATTTTTGCGTTTTCGGGAAAAATAATACGGTATTAATTGGATTTTCATTATATTTGCGGGCGATTATTGTATACCTTATGGGACAACTGGCATTTCTAAAGGCGTTCATCCTAGTGGCTATGTCGATTGACGCAAACGACAACCGCCGACATGTCCATGTTTTTCAAAAAGGACAACGTCACTTGAAGTCGGTGGCAAAGATTTGGATTGAGTCAAACGGCGAAAAATGCATTGAAATTGCTGAATCAACCCTGTTGGCCAAGGAGAACAAAGTGTTGGTAGATGCCATTGATCGCCATTGGGAATACATCAACGAACAAATAACGATAACATTCCGTGGAGAAAAGACACGGCCGATTAATATCGAATAAGTATAGGAGAATACAGATATGTGTAAGATTCCAAACGTAAACATAGGCATTAAGGACATGGATTTCACAACTCGTCGAGGCATGTTCATTGTGCGTCTGACAGATGGACGCGAAATTGCTGTCCCTGTTTCGATGTTCCCTGATATCAAGCAGATGTCACTCAAGGAACGCAACGAATGGATGATTTTGGATGACCAATACTTCACCTTCGAGCACATGAGTCGTGTGTATTCTGTGCTTGACATTCTTAAAGTAGCCTAAAGTCAGTGATTATGCAAAAGAAAGACACAAAAGCACAATTTCATAGTGTTTTGGCGCAATGCCGCAAGATGTTTGTGGACAAGATGAAGGACTATGGCCCGGCCTGGCGTATTCTGCGCACGCCTTCCATTACCGATCAGATTTTTATCAAGGTAAAGAGAATCAGGACTTTGCAAACGAATTCGGAGCGAATGGTGGACGAAGGCATCGAGCCCGAGTTCATTGGCATCGTCAACTATGCGGCGATGGGCATCATCCAACTGCAACTTGGTGTCGTCGACCAGCCCGATTTGACTTCGGAAGAGGCGACGACGTTGTATGACAAGGTTACCAACGAGGCTTACGAGCTGATGACCCGCAAGAACCACGACTACGACGAGGCGTGGCGCGACATGCGTGTCAGCTCTATCACCGACCTCATCATGAGTAAGGTGCTGCGTACTAAGAGCATCGAGGACCATAACGGCAAAACCCTTGTCTCAGAGGGCCTTGACGCTAACTATTTCGATATGATAAACTATGCGGTGTTTGCGTTGATT
>CADAPW010000017.1 GCA_902789915.1 uncultured Bacteroidia bacterium
CATGACTGGGGTTTCTTCAACGGCCTTTTCTTCTACCGGCATGGCTTCGTTGATGATGTTTTCGTTTTCTGCCATTGTAATAATTGTAAAAAATTGTACTCGCAAGCGCTCCAGACATCCACCCACGAGGAGGTTAAACTTTTGATTTTCAACTCAAACCGCTGATTATGCAATCAATCTGGATTGCGGTCTGAATTGGGCTGCAAAGATAAGAAATAATTTCTTACGAAATACTAGTCTAACAAATTATTTTTCAAGCGATTTCACAAACCCCACAATCATCTCCAACACCTCAGTCGAAATGGTCTCCTCAATTTCGAAATATTCATTCGGAGAACCTGTCTCACAATGCTGGAAAAGATGGTTGAGGCCTGGCAATTCGCGCAAAGTCATGTTGGTCTTACCATAGTCGGCAATAATCTTCTCGTACGCGAGAAGATTCTGTGAGGCGATCACTTGCAAATCCTTGGAGCCGTTCAGCAGCAAGGCTCGGCAATTGGTCTTGACGATGGCCTCGGTAGGGTCGTATTTCAGGAAATAGTACATCCATGGTGAAGCCATCTGTCCTACTGTTTGCTCGGTTAGTTCCTCGTTGTAGCCCCAGCCTTTCAGCAGATTCCGCAACAGGCTGTCGGCCTCTTCCCTACTGCTTGAGGCTTCGATGATGTCGAACATCTGAGCGTTAGTATTACTGTTGAATTGAACCGCTTCTTCCGTCATCCCTGAAGCCCTGAGTATAGCCTTTTGTTGCTCTTTGAGCACCTCGATGCCATTCACCGACGGTCCTGCCAAAGAGACCAAAAACGCCACCTCGGGACGGCGTGCCGCCACCATGAAGTTGATGACGCCGCCCTCGCTGTGACCTAAGATACCGACCTTCGTAGCATTGATTTCCTTGCGGTTACGGAGATAGTCGAATGCCGCTTCGGCATCGTAGGAGAAATCCATTGAGGTGGCGTTCTCCACCTCTCCCGTCGAGCCGCCTATGCCACGGTCGTCGTAGCGCAACACAGCAATGCCATGACGTGCGCAATAGTCAGCGATGACCCAGAAAGGACGGTGGTTCATCAGCTCCTCGTCGCGGTTCTGCTGTCCGCTACCCGAGACGAGCACCATGGCCGGAAAAGGTCCCTCGCCTTCAGGAATCGTCAGAGTGCCAGCCAAGGTGTTGCCTTCTTTTTCGTTGACAAAGGTCACTTCCTCGATATGATAATTGAATGGCGGCAGTGGGTCCTGGGGACGAGCCTTTTTCTGTTCTTTTTTCTCAGCCTTGACGAGATTGAGCGGAAAGGTCATACCTCTTTGTGTGAATTCGCCTTCGATGACGCCGTCTTTCGGCGTTCCTGAATAATTGGCATCCATCGCCGACATCGTCAATTGCAAATGTCCGTCCTGAAAGGTCGTTTCGTCGACAGGAACGTCAAATGCAAATGTCGAAAGCCATTTCCAATTTCAGCGTGCCAAGATCGATTTGGCCTTTCCAATAGCCCTCGATTTGTGCCATGGAAGTTTGTGCCGTTAATAAAGTAAACAACAAGAATATAAAACAGTATTTTGCTTTCATTACTATTAGTTTTATGACTTAGATGAATATATCGTCATCTCGCGTGTAAAGCAGCATGGCGATGAAACCTATCGGGAAAATCATCATGAAGCACACGCCAAACCAAAACCAGAATGATTTGCCGCGTTTTCTGGCAATCATCCCGCCAATGACGGCTTGTAGCACATAAAGGAATGCTACGAGAATAAAGATCCAAGTTTCTTTGTCCATAATGCGTTGTTTTTACAGCGTTTATTCTCAAGTTCTCCGCAAGGAGAACCCTATTTATGATAGATTTATGTAAGATTTGTTTCTTCAAAAACAAACATCATTTACTTCTTCTTCCTCCCACTCTTCTTCAACGCCTCCGCGATAATCCACTGCAGCTGCCCGTTGACGGAGCGGAATTCGTCGGCAGCCCATTTCTCCACAGCCTCCATCGTCTCGGCATCCACGCGGAGCAGGAAGGTCTTGGTGTTGTTCGTATTGTCTTTCTCTTTGGCCATCGTTCACCTCCTCCTTGATTTCACTTTGGCAATCATCTCCAGCGTCTCTTCCTCCGTAGCGCAGTTGAGGTAATACAAACTGCCATCCACGGTGCGCACTTCCAGCACAGGACCGCCGTCATCGCAGAGAAACAACATGCAACTCTCGCCGCTCTTCAGACGGAAATGCCCAATACTGACATTGTCGGTGGAGAGGCCGTTGGTACGGAGAGATATAGCAGGCCAATCGTTTAATATGGTGGCCGTCTCAATATCGGCCACGGGAATCGAGGTACTATATCCACCGCCTTTTGCTGTGATATAGTCCTCTGACACTTCAACCGTTGCGGGTTTGCTACCTTTGAAGAAGAAAAACAGCACTATGGCAAAAACCACTATGGTAATGATGATGCCTATCCTGTGTTTTCTTCTTTCCTTCTTGCCTTCCTCCCCTTGCATGCCCATATCGTATCTTTTATTGAACACAAAGCAGGCAATGACGAGGGCCAACATCACCACGAAAAGCACAATAAAATGAACGTCCATCGGAATTTGCACCAAGGTGGACAAACCGCCAAACAGCAGCAGCACCCCGCCACAGATGAGAAACACGTTGCGATAAGCGAGCTTCAAGCCATCCAAGTCGACTTTGGCCAAACGCTTCTTCGACATGGTGTTCACGCCTGAAATGAGCATTGGAAAACGATAGACCAACCAGCCCGTGAGCATAAGGGTAACGCCAGATAGTAAATCAAGCCAAAACATAATCGTTATTTCTACAAAGTTACTAATTTTTCTCCAATTATCGGTTTTAATTCTTCAATTAATTGATCGGTCTCCGCAGCCGTTTCCCGATTCACGAAAATGACGCCAGCATGTGTATACATTTGTAAATAAGGTGCCTCCTTCCCCAATATGTAAAACTTGGCATCGGAGCCGTCTTTCATGCGAAATTCGCCTTTTTTGCTACGAGTAATACTGTAACCAGCTTTGCAATACTTGGTTTTAGGCAACTCTGTAATCACCTTGACCGAGTCAATGCTTTGGTAAGGCATCTCAATGCCATGGTCGCCTTCGATGGCGAAGGTTTCGGGAAGCACTTCCACTTTGCTGTGTTTGTAGGTCACGGACCATAAGATCACCGAGCCAACGAACAACACGACGAACAGCACCCATTTCCATGCATCTATTTTGCCTGTGACTCTTTGCTTGGCATACATAAACATGGCTCCTGAGACAAAGGTCGCAAACAGCATATAATAAGCAACGTTGATGCCGAATGCAAACCCTATCACGCCAGGAACGACAAACAGCACCCCAGTCACGAGATAGTTGATAAAATAAAGCCTCTGTAATTCCGGGTTGTTGGCCACATCAACATAGTATTTTGACATCCATCCTTTTGGAGAAAACGGTTCCCTGTTCCAAAACGAAACAAGACGGAAGGGTTTTCTGATGCGCACTTTTTCGGGAAGATACTTAATGCGGAATGCATTGAGAATCACCAATACGCCTATTGCTATGCTGATGAGGTTGCTCATGGTTGTTGTTACTTTTGTTTGCGCTCTGCGTCATTGCGAGGAACGACGAAGCAATCTAGGGCGCTTGTTTTCTGGATTGCTTCGCTTCGCTCGCAATGACGCGAAGCGGCTGTCCGTATTAATATAGGCTACCAGTGTTGACGACGGGTTGTGCCGACTCGTCGGCGCAGAGCACCACCATGAGGTTGCTCACCATGGAGGCCTTGCGTTCCTCGTCGAGTTCGACGACGCCTTCGTCCTTCAGCTTGTCCAAGGCCATCTTGACCATCGACACGGCGCCTTCCACAATCTTCTCACGAGCAGAGATGATGGCGGCAGCCTGCTGACGGCGCAGCATCACAGCAGCAATCTCAGGCGAATAAGCCAAGTAGTTGATACGTGCCTCAAGCACTTCCAGACCCGACATCGTCAGGCGCTCGTTCAGCTTGGCCAGCAACACGTCGTTGATTTCCTTGCCACCGGCACGGAGGGTCAGCTCATCGGCTTCAGCCTCGTTTTCGTCGTAGGCATACATGCCCGCCACCTCACGCAAGGCAGCATCGCTCTGCACCTTGATAAAGCTCTCGAAAGCCTTCATGCGGTTGCTGACCGTCACAGGAGCCGTACCCGAGCCACCACCCGCCATGGTCTGCGAGTCGATCTCGAACATGGCCTTGTAGGTGTCTTTCAGTTTCCAGACGAGGATTTGTCCAATCATAATCGGGTTACCCGTCTTGTCGTTCACCTTGATGTTGTCAGGATTGAGGTTACGGGCACGCAGCGAGACCTTCTTCGAGGTCATCAGGAAGTTGACCCAATAGAAGCCAGTCTTAGTGAACGTGCCTCTATACTTACCGAAAAACAGCATCACCATGGCCTCGTTCGGCTCCAGCTTACGGAAACCGATGGGCAGGATGCAGGCCAGAAACATGCCGATGATAGAAAGTACGGGTGTGGCCAGCACTTCATTAGCGAAGGCAACCAAGCCCCAAACGCTTAAGCCAATGATGGCAATTTCGATAAACAATGCGACGAATCCATTCATCGCAAGACCCTTGAATTCAAATTCTTTCGTTTCCATAGATGATATTATTTTGATATTGTTTTGATGCAGCAAAAATACATTAATTTTGAAACATGCAAGAAAAAAATGCACTTTTTTTGAAAATTTTTTCTCGTAATGCATTATTTTTGCGGTGAGAAAACCGAATATAATCTAAAACTTACTCAATATGAAGAAATTAGCATTAATTTGTGCAGTAGCCTTAGCGATGGCGAGCTGCTCCTCTTTGAAAATTGTCGACTCCAACGCCGCCGCAAACGCCGGAGCTGCAGCCTTGCAAGCCCTGACCATCAGCGACGCACAAGTGGCCCAATTGTGCAGCCAGTACATGGTGGAATCCGACGGCAAAAACACCATCTTGCCGGCCGACAACAGCTACACGCAACGCCTCAACCGCATCATGGCTCGTTTCCACAACATCAGCAACTTGAATTTGAATTACAAGGTCTACCAATCCAATGAGGTGAACGCCTTTGCCAGTGGCGACGGTAGCGTGCGTGTCTACACGGGACTGATGGATGCCATGAACGACGACGAAGTGTTTGCCGTCATCGGCCATGAGCTGGGCCACCTTATTAATAAAGATGTGCGCGATGCCTATCGTGCCGCTTATCTTACCGTGGCTGCCCGTTACGGCATTGCAGCGGTCAACACCACCGCTGGAGCACTGTCGACTGGTTTCCTCGGCGATCTTGCACAGGAACTGGCGAGCAATGCTTACTCGCGTCGTCAGGAGACCCAAGCCGACGAGACCGCTGTCCAATTCTGTGTTCAAAACGGCGTCGACCCCTACGCCATGTATCACGCCCTTAACGTTTTGATTCAGTTAAGTGGTCAAACGGCACAACAAGGCAAATTACAAGAGTTGCTCTCCACGCACCCCGACACCTACAAGCGTGCCGCCCATGTCAAACAGATGTGCGAAGCTGCAGGTTACTCGATGACAACATCTACTCCCAAAACACAAAACACATCTACTGGTAGCGGCACAACCAACACCAGCGGAGGTGGTGGCAAGTTGAAAGCGGGAAAGAAAAAATGATACTTGTTGTTTTAATAACAAAAAAAGACGAGTTTTCACTCGTCTTTTTTCGTTTCAGAAAAATGTGTCGCCAAGGCCTTGAATTTTGCACCGCGCTCCTCGAAGTTCTTGTATTGGTCGTAGCTGGAGGCTGCAGGCGACAACAAACAGACATCGCCAGGCTTGGCATGGGCAGCAAGATAGGCAAAGGCTTCTTCCATGGAAGAATAAGAAACCAATTGATACGGCCCTTCGCCCTTCGACAAGCTCAGGGACCGATCAGGGCCACAGGTGTTGCAGGTCGTTGAGCCTGTCGAAACGCCGTCTCCTATTATTAATTCCATCATCCTCTCCCCTGCCTTGCCTGTAAACAAAAGATGCGGCACAGGATGCGCTTTCAGATAGTCCGCCAAAGGCTGATAGTCGATGCCACGGTCGAAGCCACCGAGCAACAGGAAGTCGACGCGTCCTAAGGCCTGGCAAGCCGAAATGGCCGCCTGCGGAATGGTGGAGATGCTGTCGTTTACGAAAGTGACACCACCAAACGTACCCACAGGCTCCAACCTATGTTCCAAAGGCTTGAAGGTATAAAGATAAGGAACAAGTTCCCTATAATCAACGCCGTAGGCATCGCATGCCAGCAACGCCGCCTTGATGTTTTGGTAGTTGTGTCCCCCTTTTAAAGGCAACGCCTCGCGGTCAATCATATCATCGAAGTCAAACAGCGAAAACACCTTGTTGTTGACAAACAAATCCAAGGCATCGTTCAGCAAGGATTCATGAATGATGGCGGTATCATCTTCGCCCATGTAGCGCAAGAGGTTGAGTTTGGCCGCTTTATAGCGTTGCATCGTGCCAAAATGGTCAAGGTGTTCCTCAAACACATTGAGCAGCACGCCCACACGAGGGCTGTTGTGTACATATTCCAACTGGTGCGCCGATAGCTCATAGACAACGATACTCTCAGGCTTGATGTCTTCCATGATGTCGAAACAGGGGATGCCGATATTGCCCGTAAGTATGGCGTCACGCCCAGATGATTTCAGCAGATGATATATCAAGCTCGTGGTCGTGCTTTTCCCTTTCGTGCCCGAAATGCCTATGGTTTGGCTATGGAATTGGATGAGAAACAAGTCGGTCTGCGATGTGATTTCAACTCCTTTCGTATCAAAATCCTTCAAGGAAATCCCAGGGGTCTTGATGACGATATCATAGTTGTACATCGCTTCAAGATAGCCTGCGCCAAAATATCGCACAGCCTCCATTTCGTTTTTATCGGCCACTGCCACAACGGCATCAGGCAGGTATTTGTTAAGAAAACGCAATGTCGACCTGCCCTCGCGTCCAAAACCTAGAACGAGAATGCGTTTGTCGCGAAGCCGATTCAGGATCAAGTCAAACCCACTGCCCATGTCATTCCCAAGATGGGTTGTGGGATGGAAGGAATCTATGGGCAGTGACACAGTGGCATCGATGCCTTCATTCAAAGCAAACTTTATGATTTGTTCAAACTTCTCAGGCAGGAAATGATTGGTGTTGAGTCGTTGTAGGATTTCATCTACAGTCGGCCCTTCGACAGGCTCAGGGACCTCGGTTGGTTGAGCGGTCATTGAGCCTGTCGAAATGCCCGCGGCTTTAAGGCATGCCCTCACCTCCTCCACTGTGCCCACACATTCGAAAGGTTTCACTGGCGCTGTACCATTCAATTCCTCCAAAATAGGTTGCAAACTTGTATCTGCCATCAAGTCTTTGCCAAAAATGGCGACCAACTTGTCATGCGAAAGGAAGGGCGACAAAATAATCCAAGTGAAGAGGCACTTGGGGCAGTGACCACACCACGAGTCGGTCTTGCTGCCCACATTGCAGCTGCGAAACACGGGATGATAGGCCTCGCATTGCGCAAACAAACTGGCAATCTGCAACTCGCTCAAAGGGCGCAAGAAACTGAAATACTGCACCTCTTTATTAATATTCTCAGCCACATAGTTTCTGAAATCGCGCTCAAACTCAATTGACTTGCTGTACTGGTGATTAATGTTGGTCCCAGGCACCGTCGACTCATTGGCACTGTTCTCGTTCGACAAGGCAATATACTTGGAGTGGCTGCCAAAAGCCACCAAAACACTTATGAAAGCCAGCAATGCCGAGAAAGGCGTATGTCCATTAAGATAGCCTTCCGCATTAAGTTTCAGCATGGTCGGGTCGAGGGTGCGGTTGATGACAATGAATTCGTTTTCCTTGTATCCAGCCGTCTTCACACAGTTCAAAGTCGCTCCACGAGGATTGACAATCATCGGAATGACTGGCATTTCGTTACGCAGGCATTCCAACGTGACCACGGAGTCCTTGCCGCCGCCTACTGGCACCAAAACCTTTTCTTCAAATTGCACGCAGCTGCCCATGTCATTCCTGCGCAGGTTGTGCGAGGGCATGGAATCTATGGGCAGCGTCACAATTTCCATCAATTCCGCTTCCGAAACCGTGATGCCATTCAAATACATAAACTCACCCAATCCATTGTAATACAATTTCTTCCAAAACCTTATCTGGCTTTCCGTCAAGGCAAAAGGCTTCACCACCACCTTTTGGGGGCAGGCAATCTTCCAGTAACTCACCAATTCAGTCATGCCGATTTGGAACGCCAAACACTCCAATTGTTCACAAGGGATGCTATCCCAGTCGAAGAACGGTCTGGCAGGTATTTCCAATGTCGGTTGAAAGTGATAGCGGTCGTCCAAATTAAAGTCGAAAGCCAAACGCAGGGTGCCATTTTCCCTCGTCACACTCTGACGTTCAAAGGTGAAAGTAGAGAATTCCTTTCGTAAGGCATCAAACTTGGATTGATTGTCGGTTCGTTTCAAGATGGGTTCGTTTTTATGCCACAAAATTACGAAATATGCCTCTAATATCGTCCAAAAATCCTACTTTTGCAGTATGGATTTAGGAGAAAAGTTTGTCATACGGAGCAATTCGCTTGAGCCGAAACAAGGTAACATCTTGATTTCCGAGCCTTTAATGAACGACTTCCACTTTGGGAGGGCGGTCGTCCTGCTCATTGACCATGTTGAGTCGGAAGGCAGCTTCGGAATCATCATCAACAAGCGGCTCAACGCCAACGTCAACCAAATCGCAGACGACTTCCTCGATTTCGAGGGCGCTGCGTACTTGGGCGGTCCCGTGTCCGACAACCAGCTTTTTTTCATCCATACCCTTGGCGATGTCATCCCCGAGTCCATCCCCATCATCGACGGCTTGTATTGGGGCGGCAACGTTGAGACGTTGAAGACCTTGATTGCCACGGGAATAGCCAACGAGGAAAACACCCGTTTCTATCTCGGCTATGCTGGATGGGATGCCGGGCAATTGGTGAGTGAACTGGTGCGCAATTCTTGGGCTATCAGCACTATCACTGCCGAACAATTTCTTAACATCCCACCCGAACAGATGTGGACGACATTTGTACACCAGCTTGGCGAATCCTACCAAATGTGGACCCGCTTCCCCAAAAACTATGAGGATAACTGATTATTCCTCCACCAGTTCCCGATACTCACAAGTAACCTTATCCCCCACGTTGACCACTAGATAACTCGGTGTGTTAACTTCTTCATTGAGGTTGTCGGTCATGACATACTGGACGCCACCAAATTGGCGTTGCTCGCGTTCATGGAAGTGCCCCATGATGACCATATCGACATCGCTGCGGCTCATTAGGTCCATGAAGGCATATTGCTCGTCTTGCGGCAGGTTGGCTGCCGGCGTGGTGGTGTAGTTGTAAAAAGTACGGAAGAGCCAGTTGTGGCTGACGACGAAACAATGGCGGTATTTGTCACGATTCGAGAGCTGTTCCTCAAGCCATTCCAGCTGTCGTTTGCCGTGTGTTCCATTCCCTGAATCAAGGAAAATGAAAAGGTCCTGATGTCCTCCCACGGTCTTCACGGTTACGGTATAGGTTGAGGTATGGAAATACTGCTTGTAGAACTTGGCGCAATCGTAGTACACATCATGATTTCCGATGACAAGAAAGCAAGGATCGTTTTTGGCCTGGGTGCCAGAATTGTAACGTATGGCCTCTGATGTCATCCTGAAACCCGCTTCACCGCTTTCGTTCGCCATGTCGCCGGCATGGATGGCAAAAATGGCTTGTGGGTCGTTGCGTTCAGCGGTGATGTATTGATAGAGGCGATCGTTTTCACCCTGAGGAACGATGCTGTCGCGTTCGGAATAATGCGAGTCGGAACACGAATACACATGGTACTCATCGGGTGCATTCTCAATGAAAGGCATTCCGTTTTGGGCGTTGTAGTCGAGCCAATCGGCGACACGCTCTTCCGTGTCGCTACGGTTGATAACCATTCCGGCGATGTCCAAACGGTTGCAGCCCATGGCAAAAATCGCGGCTGCGGCAATTAATATAAGGTGTAGCTTCTTCATGATGTTCATTTTTTAGTAGGTTTCCAAATCAGTCCGACATTGCCGAACCAGCCGTTGTATTGTGCTGAAAGGTTGAGTATGCCACAAGGATGCAGCCCGACTTCTGACATGATGCGAAGCCCGTTGCCGAAGTCGTAATAGCCGTTTATGCTATAGAAAAACAGTGTGAAACGTTCGATGACAAAGTCGCGGTAGTTTGAAATGCGTGCACCGAGATTCCATGGATGTTCCTGGTCAAAGATGTTCCCTTCCACACAGAAGGTGACATTTAAAGGCTCGAAGATGGCTTCCATGCCGCCGTTCTTACGCAGCGGGATAGGTGCCGTAAAACGATTGGTCAAACCCAATTGGAAGTTGAAATGGCGGTTGCGCCAGCCCAAGTCGAGCAAAGCGTTGAATTCCTGAAGTTTGTATTGAGGGAACAAACGATACAGGTAGCGGTTTTCAAGATAAAGCGTGCCACATTTCGCCTTAAGGAGGTTCACCTGATATTGCAGGTTGATTGAGTAACGTCCAAAGGTCGTGGTCTGAAGGCCCAGGCCCAAATTGAAATTGTCGGCCATCCTACAGTCGCTTTTCACGGCAAATGCAGCCGAGCTGCCTGAAGAACGTGTGTAGTCATACTCGCCATAGGCCTGCAAAGTCCATTGTGCCTTCGCGGTGACCGCACCCAACATCAGGGCTAAAATAATGAGGATTTTTTTCATGGTTGATAGATTAAAGTTGCAAAAATAGTGAAAACTCTGAAGCCAATCTTGTTTTTCCGTTATTTTTGCAAATGAATTGAAAACGGATTATTATGTATTATTTCATCAAAAGATTTTCCATACTGCTCATTATCAGTATGTTGACTTCAAGCCTTTTCGCCCAATACGGCGACCAACTTATTAATAGAGGCTTCGAGGAATGGACCAACCGTGATAGCGAACCCGTGCATTGGCATTCAAACGGTACAGCTACTGGAATGTTTTCTGGTTTGTTGCCAGATGACCAAATAGAACAGTCAGGTCATGCCCGTCCAGGTTCAACGGGCAGCAAAAGCGTTCGACTGATACCTAAATCCGCATACGGCGTTACCGCCAACGGCAACCTCACCAACGGACGAATGAATGCTGGAAGTATGTCGGCAACTGGGTCAAGCAATTACAATCAAACCAAGCGTGACGAAAGTGCCTTCAACATGCCTCTTTCCATGCTGCCCGACTCCCTTACCATTTGGGTGTGCTTCCGTAGTAACAGCACAAGCGCCAAAGCTCAAGTGAAAGCAGTCGTCCATGGTAATGCAGACTATAAGATAATGGCTAATGGCTCTGAAGACCCTGCCAACATGCGTGTAGCCACTGCCGCTTTGTCGTTCAACCGTACTTCCACATCGGGCGGCTCCTATACTTGGCGTCGCCTGAGCATCCCGTTCAATAACAATGGGCCTTGTACTGACGTGCGTTACATCCTGATGACGGCCACCACCAATGAGACCCCAGGCTCGGGCGACACCAGCGACGACCTATTCATTGATGATGCCTTGTTGGTATACAATCCCACCCTAACCATGGGAAACCTGGCTTCCACTAGTTTTGCTCCAGGAGATGCCGTTACCATTCCTTTCACACTGACAGGAACCATGTCGCCCGACAACCTCAACGCCACTGCCAACGCAGTTATCGCTCAGATGTCGGATGCCAACGGCAGCTTCAGCAATCCCACGGAATTGGGTCGCGTCACCACGAATACCAGCGGCAACATCACTGCACAGATTCCCAATGTGGCCAATGGACAATACCAGATCCGTGTCATCTCCACCAACTATCCTATGATTGGACAAAATGCCCAACAGGTAACCATCACTGTCCCCTCCTATACCATTGCCGTCAATGCCAACCCGACTGAGGGTGGCACCGTCACTGGCGGAGGAGAATACACCTCTGGACAAAGCTGCACCGTTACAGCCACGGCCAACGCAGGTTATACCTTCACCAACTGGACCGAAGGCGGCAATGTAGCTTCCACGAATGCCAGTTATACCTTCAACGTTACGGGTAACCGCACCTTGGTGGCCAACTTCGCCCTCAACACCTATTCCATCACTGCCACTGCCGACCCGACAGCGGGTGGCACGGTGACAGGTGCCGGCACATACAACCACGGTGCTTCCTGCACCTTGACAGCCACAGCCAACACGGGCTATACCTTTGTCAATTGGACGAAGAATGGCACCCAGGTCTCCACCAATGCCAGCTATACCTTCACTGTTTCTGAGGCGGGCAGCTACGTAGCCCACTTTAGCCTCAATAGCTATAACGTCACCGCCACTGCCAATCCGACTGCTGGCGGCACGGTGAGCGGTGCTGGCGAATATAACCACGGCGCTTCCTGCACCTTGACAGCCACAGCCAACACGGGCTATACCTTCACCAACTGGACGGAGAATGGTTCGGTGGTGTCCACCAATGCCAACTACACCTTCACTGTGGAGGGCGCACGCACCCTCGTGGCCAACTTCACCCTCAACTCCTACACCATCACTGCCACTGCCAATCCTACCGCTGGCGGTACGGTGAGCGGTGCCGGTGAATTTAACCACGGCGCTTCCTGCACTTTGACAGCCACAGCCAACACAGGCTATACCTTCACCAACTGGACGGAGAATGGTTCGGTGGTGTCCTCCAATGCCAACTACACCTTCACCGTGACAGGTAACCGCACCCTCGTGGCCAACTTCACCCTCAACACCTATACCGTCGCTACGGCTGCCAATCCTGCTGCTGGTGGCACGGTGAGCGGTGACGGAGAATATAACCATGGCGAATCCTGCACTGTGACCGCTACGGCGAACACTGGATACACCTTTAGCAATTGGACCGAGAACGGTTCTGTCGTTTCCACAAACTCCAGCTACACCTTCACCGTTGAAGGCAACCGCAACTTGGTGGCTAACTTCTCCAACATCACCTATACCATTACAGTATCCGCCAATCCGAGCAACAGCGGTACTGCTACTGGCGGTGGCACCTACAATCACGGTCAGTCCTGCACGGTGATTGCCACCTCGGCAGATGGCTATACCTTCACGAATTGGACCGAAAACGGCAGCGTGGTCTCCACCAATGCCAACTATACCTTTACCGTGACGGGCAACCGTACGTTGGTTGCGAACTTCGAGGAGCAAGCTCCTGACACCTATAATATTAATGTCTCGCCCAATCCTAACGTCGGCGGAACAGTGACGGGTGGCGGCAACTACATGGAAGGTGAACAATGCACTGTGACAGCCACGGCTAACGCAGGTTACACTTTCGTTGAATGGACGGAGAACGGCAACCAAGTCTCGACCGATGCCAGCTATACCTTCACGGTGGCAGGTAACCGCACCCTGGTGGCTGAATTCCAAATCCAGAGCTATACGATTAGCGCGGCAGTGAACCCAAGCAATAGTGGTGTAATCACTGGCATCGGTGACTATGAATACGGTCAGTCCTGCACTTTGGTCGCCACAGCCAACGAAGGCTACACGTTCACCAACTGGACGGAGGATGGCAACGTAGTGTCAACGAATGCCAACTACATATTTACCGTAAGTGGAAGTCGCGAGCTTATAGCCAACTTCTCCACTAACGCCTATACCATTACTGCCACAGCCGACCCGATGGAAGGCGGTACGGTGACGGGTTCAGGCAACTATGAATATGGTGCCACATGCACGTTGACCGCCACGGCCAATTACGAATACATCTTTGTCAAGTGGACGAAGAATGGCGAAGATGTCTCCACTGAGGCTACTTTCACTTTCACAGTAACAGCCTCTGAGGATTATGTGGCGCATTTCGACGGCCCCGACGCTATCGAGGAAGTCACCATCGAATGCCAAATCTTCCCCAACCCCTTCACTTCAATGGTAAGCATCAAGGCTGAAAAAGCATTGAAGACCGTTAGCGTCTACGATATCTACGGCCGTTTGTTGAAAGAGCAAAAGGTTTCTGACATGGAAATCGAACTCGACATGAGCGACCTCAGCAATGGAGCCTACCTGCTGAAGCTGGATTATGGCGACAGCAGCAGCGTGCATCGCATCATGAAGGTTAGGAAATAACCCAACTATCACAAACAAAAAGATTGCGGCGAGAGTCATTCTTGCCGCAATCTTTGTTTTTGGGAATTTGAACGCTTAGAGTCTTCCGTTCACCACATCCCAGTCGATGATTTGCCACAAGGCTGCCAAGTGGTCGGGACGACGGTTCTGGTAGTCGATGTAATAGGCATGTTCCCAAACGTCGAAGGTCAACAATGGTCTGAAGCCACGCTGGACGGGGTTGCCGGCATTGGTCTCCTGGGTGATTTGCAGCTTGCCGTCCTTGTCGACGGAGAGCCACACCCATCCCGAGCCAAACAAGGTAGCACCTTTCTTGGTGAATTCCTCCTTGAAGGCCTCAAATGAGCCGAACTGTTGGTCAATCCACTGGGCAATCACGCCGGTAGGTTTGTTGTCGGCTTTCGGGGCACGGAACTGGGTGAAATACAGGTTGTGGTTCAAAATCTGGCCAGCGTTGTTGAACACGCCGCCGTCTGCAGTCTTCACGATTTCCTCCAAAGGCATTTCAGCGTACTTCGTGCCTTCGATGGCCGCATTCAGGTTGTTGACGTAAGCGTTCAGATGTTTGCCGTGATGGAACCCCAAGGTTTCCTTGCTGATGACGGGTTCCAAAGCGTTTGCCTCGTAAGGCAATTTGATGAGTTCGTATTTCATATAAAGTAGTTTTAGAGATTTGACAGCAAAGATAAGAAAAAAATTGATCGCCTATAGATTCCCGATGGGAAATGCTAAGCATTCGACGGAGTCAATGACATAGGCGGTCTATTTTTCATTGGTTCATGTACATCTGGAAAAGCGGCGAGTTAGGCTCGCTCTTCAAGCGTTTCAGTGCACGGTCGCGAATTTGACGGGTGCGCTCACGCGAGATGTCGAGCTTCATGGCGATCTCTTCCAGGGAATACTCACGCGAGGTGCCCAATCCGAAGTACATGCAGATGATGGTGCGTTCCTTCTCGTTGAGCATGTCGAGTGACTTGCGGATGGCTTTGCTGGTCGACTCCTGCTCCACTCCGGCATCGGTTGAGGCCTCGTCCTCAGCGACATAGACATCCAGGAAGTTGGCATCGTCTTCGTCGTCCAAAGGTGCGTCCGTCGAAACGGCACGGGAGTTGAGGCTCAGCAGTTGGTCTACCTTGTCCTCGGGCAAACCGGCTTCATCAGCGATTTCCTTTACGGTGGGACGGCGTTCCAGCTTCTGCTCCAGCATGGAGATGACCTTCTTCACCTTCGCCAATGCCCCCACCTGGTTCATGGGCAGGCGGATGATACGTGCTTGTTCGGCCACGGCTTGCAGGATGCTCTGACGAATCCACCACACGGCATACGAGATGAACTTGAAGCCACGGGTCTCGTCGAAGCGTTGGGCAGCCTTCACCAAGCCGAGGTTGCCCTCGTTGATGAGGTCTTGCAAGCTAAGGCCTTGGTTCTGATACTGTTTGGCCACCGAAACGACGAAGCGCAGGTTGGCCCTGACCAGTTTGTCAAGGGCGACTTGGTCGCCCGCCTTGATACGTTGAGCCAATGCGACCTCCTCATCGGTGGTCAGCAGGCTCTCCTTCGCAATATCGGCCAGGTACTTGTCCAAAGTACCCGTATTGCGGTCGGTGATTTGCTTTGAAATTTTCAGTTGTCTCATTTTCTTAATCTTTATTATTGTTTTACATTGTTTTTCTTCTTACTCTTCATACCAATCTCCTCCTATTGATTTTAGCATAATCTTTAGAGTTGGGAGATGCAGCATGGTGCCGAAATCTCCCAAATCTAAAAGTTAAATATAACAAAAACCGTACCGAAATTTTTGCTTTTCAGTGAAAACTACTATTTTTTTTGACTTCAGGACTTCGAGACTTCGGGGCAAAGTACAACTTCCAATTGTCTCGCGTCTCGCAGTCTCGTAGTCCCACGTCTTTTAGTAGTAGAACGTTCCCATCATGCCGTTGGGATACACCCCTTCGATGGTCGTGCGGCGCGAACGTGTCTTCAGGGCATTCTCCAGGTCGGTCTTGCTGTTGACAGTGAAACCGTTCACCGAGGTGATGACGAAGTCGACGGGAACACCGGAGTTCATGAAGCGTCCTTGGCGGATTTCCACGATTTTCAAGCCATTCTTGATGTTCAAGCGGCTCTTGTCGTTCTGGTTGATGGGCTGTAGCATCAAGCCGAACTCGGAATTATAGAAGCTGTCGCCTTTCTTCACGACATCGACGTTACCGGCTTCGTTGAGCAAGGTCAGCGAATAGTGGTGGTGGTTGCCATTGCGGTTCACTTCCACATCAACCTTGTCGCCAGGACGATATTGGCGGATGGCCTCCATCAGTTGGGTGCCGGTGTTGATCTTCTTGCCATTGATGGCGGTGATTACGTCACCATCCTCCATCCCTGCCAATTTGGCGGCACCATCCTCCATGACCTCTGCAACATACACACCTTCAATGTCTTCCAAGCCTTTCTTTTGGGCCAACTCTTGCGTAAGTTCGGTGTATCTGATGCCGAGATAGCCGCGCTGGGTTTCGCCATAGAGCAGCAGGTCATCGACCACCTTGCGCACGATGTTGGACGGAATGGCAAAGGAATAGCCTTCGTAGGAACCCGTGTGCGAAGCGATGGCCGCATTAATGCCCACCAGCTCGCCCTTGGTGTTCACCAATGCGCCACCAGAGTTACCAGGATTGACGGCAGCATCGGTTTGGATGAACGATTCCACAGAGGTGCCCTCACCTAAGATGCTGAGGTTACGCGCCTTGGCACTCACGATGCCCGCCGTGACGGTAGAAGTCAGGTTGAAGGGGTTACCCACAGCCAACACCCATTCGCCGATGCGGACGTTGTCGGAGTCACCAAAGGTAAGGTAGTGCAAATCTTCGGCATCCACCTTGATTAAGGCCAGGTCGGTTGTGGGGTCGGTGCCAATGATAGTAGCCGTTTTCTTCACCTTATTATTAAAGGTGACTTCCACCTCGTCGGCGCCTTCCACGACGTGGTTGTTGGTGACAATGTAGCCATCTGGCGTCAACACTACACCCGAGCCGTATGCCTCCATGACGTTGTTGCGTCTTTGGCCAGGATAGCCATAGAGCTGTCCCAGCAGAGCGCCAAAGAAATCTTCGTATGTATTACTCGGTCTCACCACCTTGGTGATGATATGCACCACAGCATCGACGCTGCTTTCGGCGGCATCGACGAAGTCAGGGGTGCTTTCGGTGGGCACAAAGGCCACACGCTGCACTTGGGCTTGCTGAGCCTGTTCCACTTGTGAAACGGGTTCTTCCCTTTGATCGGTCAAGTTTTGGTTGTCATTCTTGGGGTTGCCACACGATGCCGCCATCAACAGTCCGGCAAGCATCAACATCATACTCACTTTTCTCATCTTATCACGTTTTTGGGGTTTCTTTTTCCTTATTATAGTTTCATTAATGCGAATTTTCAACCTTTATTGCTCCGAAAAGCGTATTTTTGCAAAAAATTGACTTCGTCTAATCTGACGATTTCAGCGGCTTGTTTCCATCAAAATATGTGCCAGCCGATAAATAAGACACAATTTTTCCAAAAACGAGCAATATGTTCATCAAGAATGACATAATAACGCTACGCTGCGCCGAGCCTGAGGATGCCGAGCAGATATACCGCTGGGAAAACGACCGCGACATCTGGCGGGTAAGCGGCACGCATGTACCCTACTCCCGCTTTCAAATTGAGCAGTTTTTACTGGACAACAACGACATTATGGCCCAAAAACAGCTCCGTTTGATGATCGACCTGACCGAAAGCGGGGCCACCATCGGCTGCATCGACATCTACGACTACGATGCTTTCAATAGCCGTGCGGGGTTGGGCATCTTGATTGACAAGGCATTTCGTCAGCAAGGCTATGCCAAGTCAGCGTTGGCGTTGTGCGTTGAATACCTTTTTAAAGATCTGCTGTTGCATCAGGTGTATTGCTCCATTGACGAGACCAACACCGAGAGTCAACAGCTTTTCGTAGGCCAAGGCTTTGAATTGGTTGGGCGGCGGAATGAATGGCTGAAGACGGCGGAGGGGTATTTGGACGTTTTGGAATATCAATTATTGGGCAGACGATGAAAAGGCGTTTATACATAGCGTTTTTGTTTATGGTCATTTTGGCTGCCTGCAATAGCAACAAACAGGACCCTGAGCCTGTCGAAGGGCCGTCTGTAGAATTGGCCGCCATCGACAGCCTGCTGTGGCGGCAGCCCGATAGCGCGCTGACATGTCTTTTGCCCTATTTCGACACCTGTAAAGACACAAAATTTAGCATCTCTACCGCCACGGCATACGACCGCCATTACGCCAACCTTTTGTTGGCCGAATTGTTGTACAAAAACGATTACGCCCAAACCAACCGTATGGAACTGTTGCAGGCTGTAGGGTATTTCGACAGCCTTACATTCACCCTAAACGACCACTCGTCACTCCGTCGCCTCATAGCGGGCGGTGACCCGCTATCCCCGACGCGAAACGACCAACTCTTTTTCCTCTCCGCCCGCGTCCATTATATTAATGGTGTAGGCTATTACGAACACGACAGCGTGGTGGAGGCCTGCAAGGAATACATGAAGGCTTTGGAGGTGATGGAGGAACATTTTGAGGAAAAGGAATTAGTAGGAAAGAAGACTAAGTTTATGGCGTTGACCTATACCCGTCTTGTAAAACTCTTTTCTGACTTATATCTTCACGAGCAAGCCATTTATTTTGGCAAAAGGTCATTGAAATACTACCAAAAGTATAACGCAGAGCCTTGGCATATCGCGTGGATGCTGAACATGATTGGATTGCGTTATGACATATTGGATAACTATGACAGTTCATACTTTTATTGTAGCCAAGGACTAAAGATATTGCCTGATACAAATAGCTTGACCTATCGAGACATCAAAACACATCTTGCTTATCTGTCGTATAAGGTAGGAGAACCTCCGATAAAATCTCTCCACCAGTTGTATGTTTTAATAAGCAAAGCTAAC
This sequence comes from uncultured Bacteroidia bacterium, assembly GCA_902789915.1. GTDB lineage: Bacteria > Bacteroidota > Bacteroidia > Bacteroidales > F082 > Limimorpha. The sequence goes on from CADAPW010000017.1 coordinate 19,136, forward strand.
GATGTTAAGGAGTATTATTCAAGATGCCTAATCCTAGGCGAAATCTTCTATCATGAAGCGCAATTTGACTCAGCATGGAACTATTTTAATAAGGTTTACGAAGGTACGCAAAGTGTGGAATCCAAGAAACTATCTGCTGAAAGGTTGGTAGAAATTTGCAAGGCGAAAGGCAATGAATATAAAGCGATGGAATACGCTGAATTTTTAGTTCCTTTTGCAAACATGGAAGAAAACCAAAGTGCAATAAAATCGCAGTTGACGGAACTATACAAAAAATACGGGCAACTGAGACTAGAGCGTGTACATCAACAAGAGAAAATGAGGAGCCTAAGTCGGACCATGATTATTGTGGGAAGCCTTCTTGTGTTGATGTTGTTCATTACTATTCTTTACCATAAGAACAAAAAAAAGAAACAGCATCTTGAAACACAAATTGCAGCTGAACGTCATTCCCATCAGATTCAACAAGATGCGTTGTCAGGAAGATTGAAGCAAAAGAGCCAAGAGGTGCGCGAGCTGCAAGACCAACTCAAGCAGCAGAATGACAGGGATGCAGCGGTTGAGCCCACCATATCATTTGCAGAAGAACTCATCTGCCGCCTTATTATGGAACGGGTGAAGGAAGGGCAATTCAAGTCGCAGATGGATTGCAGCATCTACAAG
>CADAPW010000018.1 GCA_902789915.1 uncultured Bacteroidia bacterium
GACTACGATGCTCCGGAGTTCAAGACATTCGTAAAAGAACACCGCTTGGAAAACTGCGTCTTTTTCCATGGCAAGAAGACTTCAGCTGAGGTTGCTGAAGCTTACCAACAGGCCGATTTCTTCGTGCTGTTTTCCAACTTTGAAAACTTGCCTTGCGTCATTGTGGAAGCCTTTGCCTGCGGTGTGCCTGTTCTTAGTACTTCCGTCGGTGGCATTGCCGAGATTCTCTCTTCCGAAAGAGGAATTCTCATTCCACAAGGTGACGAAGACGCATTGTTGCAAGGCATGAACCAACTGCTCGACCATTCTGGCGAATATGACCGTCAAGCCATTCGCGACTATGCCATAAAGACATTCGCCGCCCAAAACATCGGACAGCAGATTTTCGAGGAATACAACAAAGTATTGGGGAAAGCTTAGTCTTCGTTTCCAACGGCATTCTTCATGATGCCAATCTTTGAACTCTCAATGAAATCTATGATGAAATCACGGTCCTCGGAAGCGGGAAGGTTTTCGCGGATGTACTGCACCGACTGCGTGACGTTCATGCCCACGCTATAGATAACACGATACACATCCTGGATGGCATTGATACGCTCACGCGAGAAACCGCGACGCATCAGGCCGATGGAATTGACGCCGGCATAGCAAACAGGATAACCAGGCCCCGTCTTCACAAACGGAGGAATGTCCTTGTTGACCAAAGCACCACCAGAAATCATAACATGCGAACCGATGCGACAGAACTGACTCACAGCAGCAAGGCCTCCGAAGATGGCCCAATCGTCTACAGTGATATGTCCTGCTAATGTAGCAGCATTGGCCATGATGACATGGTCGCCAAGGTAGCAGTCATGGGCCACATGGGTGAAGGCCATCAGCAGGCAGTCCTTGCCCACCACAGTCTTGCCAGAAGCGACCGTACCTTTATTGACCGTTGCCGACTCACGCACCGTGGTGCCATCGCCGATATAGCAATAGGTGGTCTCACCTTTGTATTTCAAGTCTTGTGGGATAGCCGAGATGACTGCACCAGGAAAAATCTTGCAGTTCTTTCCGATACGCGCTCCGTCCATGATGGTGGCATTGGGACCAATCCAAGTACCAGCACCGATTTCAACGTCTTCGCCAATCCAAGCGAACGCCTCAATCTTCACGTCATCCGCGATGCGGGCATTATATTAATACAATAAGGTGTGCTTAATCTTTCTTGCAAAAGCCGTGTTGGAGAAATGTCCAGGCTTCACTGCCGTCACCTTGCCCTTGATGGGACGTCCGACCAAAGTGAGGTCGCCAATGACATCCAAAAGCTTGTGACGGGCAGGTTCATTGTCGAAATAGAGTTCCACGTTGTTCAAGATACCGCATTCCTTAACAGTTACCTTCGGCTTCTTGAAGAAGGCCGCGATGTGATCGAGTTCCTCGGCGGAAACGTTGCGGTTGACGAACACGATGGCGTTGGTCAAGTCGCCACCCTTGATGAGGTTACGGCTGATAAGAGTTTCCAACTCGTGAAGAAACACAAATGTACGGCAGGGAGCGATTTCATTCTCAAAGTCCTTAAGATCATTCAACAATGCATGCTGTTCGTCCAAGACCCTCGTATTGTATTTCACTTTCACGTCGATCTCGAAATGGTCGCAAGGCTCCATTCTCAACTCGATGCCCAGCACTTCGTTTTTATAAGAAATAGGCTCCTCAATGACAAGGTAGTTGCGGGGGGCGTTCTGTTCGACGATACCTGCATGGTGGATGGCCTCAACAAAGAACTTGGCGCTGCCGTCCATAATGGGTGTCTCTTCCACATCGATGTCAATGAGCACATTGTCGATGCCCATGCCTCGCAACGAAGCCAGAACATGTTCTACGGTGTATATTTTCACGCCGCCCTTGCCGAGCGTCGTACCACGGGCCGTGTCAATCACATTGTCGACATCAGCCTCGATGATGGGTTGGTTTTCAAGGTCAATTCTACGAAAGCGAATTCCAGAATTTACGGGAGCCGGGTTGAAGGTGAGGGTACCGCACTGACGCGTGTGGAGGCCTGCCCCTTTGACACTGACTCTATTTTTGAGCGTACATTGTTTATCTTGCATAAATGTGAGTTATGTGGAACTTGACCACAAAAAACGGGCAAAAATAGGAAAATATTATACATAAGCCAAAAAAAACCGTACCTTTGAAAACTTTTAAGAAATGTTTTAAGCGAAAAAACCACAAAATGAAGCGTTTAGCCATAATCATAAAAGTCATATTTTTCACCCTCGGCATTTTGTTCTTTATGATGATAGCCTTGGCTTTCACCTCTGCACCTTTCTATATGCACTTCCGCCTTGGCCAAAACCCCAATGAAGATGTTGAGATTTCCGATCCACGACAGGTGGTGATGTTCGGCGGTGCTGGAATGCCCTCCGAAGACAACCTGATGCGTCTTTACCACACGGCGGCCTTGGCCCGACATTTTGAGGTTCCTGTCCTGTTAGTACACCCTGAAGACTCCCTTTGTCAAGCCGAGATGACACGTTTGTTGCGCCAAGGCGACATTGACAGCATCCTCTATATGACCGAAGGTGCCAACACACGCTCACAGGCCCTCGAACTTATGGCCCAATATCCGAAATTGGCTGAGGAGCAACTCATTGTTGTCACCTCGCCCGAACATGTCAGGCGCACGATAAAATGCCTGAACAAGGTCGGATTCCAAAACGTCATCGGCAAAGCAGCCTACCCAGCCACTGTCGATTTCGATTTGTCACTGAAAAAGCAGAAACTGGGCGGAAACGAATCAATTCCCTCAGTGGAAAGCGTCAAGATGCGCTATACCTTCTTCAATTACTTGAAACTGGAAATCACTTGTTTGAGGGAATACTGCGCATTAGCATATTACAGGATAAAAGGATGGATTTAGGGAAGTTTAGAGTTTAGAGTTTAGAGTTGAGAGTCAGTGGTTAGTTTAGAGTTGAGAGAGTTAGAAGTTTGCAGTTAAAAGTAGGAGTTAGGTGTTTTTTAGCTTTTCCAATTCTTTTTCGAGTTGTTCCAACTTGCGGGCCATCTCATCGATATGGCGGAAACGGGCGTTGGAGACCAAATATTGGCGCAATGGCTGTATCGGGGTACCCATAAACGCTTGGTTTTCCTCCTTGATGCTGCCCATGATGCCGCTTTGTCCGCCAAACTTCGAGCCGTCGGCAATGTTGATGTGCCCGACGAAGCCAGATTGTCCGCCGACCACGCAGTTCTTTCCGAGGCGCGTCGAGCCACTGACGCCCACTTGAGCCGCCAAGGCGGAGTTTTCGCCAATCTCCACGTTGTGGGCTAAATGAATTAGGTTATCCAATTTCACACCCTTGTGGATGCGCGTCGAACCCATCGTGGAGCGGTCGATGGTGGTGTTGGCCCCGATTTCCACATTGTCCTCAACGACCACATTACCCACCTGCGGAATCTTCTCGTAATGTCCGTCAGCCTGTGGCGCGAAACCAAAGCCATCGGCACCGAGCACCACACCTGCGTGTAGAATGCAATTCTTGCCAATGACCGTGTTGCGATACAATTTCACGCCTGGATATAGCACCGTGTTGTCACCCACAACGCAATTGTCGCCCACATAGACCTGAGGATAGATCTTCACATTATTGCCAATTTTGGCGTTCTCGCCAATGAATGCAAACTCGCCGAGATAGACATTTTCGCCGCATTGTGCTGATTTTGAAACGAAAGCCATGGAAGAACTGCCTTGTTTGTTTTGTGACATCTGGTCGTAGAAGGCCAGCAGTTTGGCAAACGAAGCGTAGGCATCGGGCACACGAATCAAGGTGGTTTTGATGGGTGCTGTTGGTATAAAGTCATCGTTCACGATAACCACAGACGACTGCGTTTCATAAATATAATGGGTGTATTTCGGATTGGCCAGAAAACTGAGCATGCCAGGGGCACCTTCCTCGATTTTGGCGACATTCCAAACCTCTGCGTTGGGATTGCCTTCCACTTTTCCAGAAAGCAGCTCGGCGATTTGAATAGCGGTAAATTTCATTCGTTCAATAGTTTATAGTAGTCTTTCAAAATCACGTTTCAAGACTGCCACGGCCTGATCGACCATGGGATTGGGCAAGGCCACGAGGGTTTGCGCAATGATGGAGACATCCTCTTCGTCCTTCAGTTGCTCGAAAGTCTCATTAATTTGGTTGACAAGCCCTTCCTTGGCGTTCATCACGGCACTCCACGTAGTACCAGCCACATAAAGTTGCTGGGCGAGGTTGTGTTCAAACTCCTCGCGCACATTTTGCAGAAGCTGAAGATGGAACGTGCCTTTCTCCATGCCGGGCACATAAACGCGCTTCACCAACTGGGGCAACTGCACTCTTTCAAGATAAAGCAAAAAACGCTCGTAGGCCTGCACCTTCAGCGGCATGATGATTTTGAGACTTTGCCGCTTCAGTTCCATTTTGCCGTTATTGCGAAGCTCGCTGTCTTTCATCCTAATCAATCGGAACAAAAGTATCATGGCAGCAACCATCAGCAAGAGACCTGCGCCCATCAGTGAATAGATAATCCATGTGTTCATAGTGCTCAAATTTTGCGGCAAAGGTAAGGTTTTTCCTTCAATCTTCAAATTTTCGGCCACACCTATCGAAAAAAGGTCTACCTTTGTAGCCGCTGTCAGAGATTGAGGGTCTTCGCCCACAATGACGCTGCCAGCGGAATCCAACGATTAAACAAATAACATTCAATATTTCAACATATCATGAGCGAAATCATCCTTTCCAACAGAGTTTTGAACATGGCTGAGTCGGCAACGCTGGCCATGACCAACAAAAGCCGTGAACTGAAAGCCCAAGGCATTGATGTCATCAGCCTGAGCATCGGCGAACCCGACTTCAACACGCCTGAATCGGCCAAACAAGCCGGCGTGGACGCCATCAACAACAACGACACGCACTACCCGCCCGTGCCCGGCACACCCACACTGCGCAAGGCCATCGCCAACAAGCTGAAACGCGACAATGGCTTGGATTATAAAGATACCGACATTCTGGTCTCTAACGGCGCCAAGCAAGCCATCAACAATGTTCTATTGGCTGTCGTCAACGACGGAGACGAAGTCATCATCCCCGCCCCGTTCTGGGTGTCCTACCCCGAGATGGTGAAGCTTGCTGGCGGCGTGCCCGTCATCGTAAAGAGCGACATCGCCCACGACTTCAAGATTACTGCCGAGCAACTCGAAAAGGCTATCACACGCAAGACCAAGGTCTTCATGATCAACACGCCTTGCAACCCCAGCGGCAGCGTGTTCACCAAAGCCGAGCTGACTGCCATTGCCGAAGTGCTGAAGAAATATCCCCAAATCATCATCATCTCCGACGAGATTTACGAGTTCATCCAATATGAGCAGAAGCACGAAAGCATGGGCCAGTTTGAGTTCCTGAAGGACCGCCTCGTCCTCGTCAACGGCGTGGCTAAGGGCTATGCCATGACGGGCTGGCGTATCGGTTACATCGCCGCTCCGCAAGCCATCGTGAAGGCCACCAATAAAATTCAAGGCCAAATCACCTCCGGCATCTGCACCATCGCCCAAGCTGCCGCAGCCAAGGCCATGGAACTCAGTCCAGAGAACTCAACGGAAATACAAGAGATGTTGAAGGCCTTCCGTCACCGCCGCGACACTTTCGTGAAGCTGCTGAACGAAATCCCTGGTGTAAAATGCAACACCCCTGCCGGTGCTTTCTACGTCTTCCCCGAGATGAAGTCGTTCTACGGCAAAACCGACGGTGAGACCGTCATCAAGGGCAGCGACGACCTCTGCATGTGGCTGCTCTACAATGCCCATGTGGCCTGTGTGGCCGGCAATGCCTTCGGCAACGACGACTGCATCCGTCTTTCGTATGCCACGAGCGAGGACAAACTCATCGAGGCCGTGAAGCGCATTAAGACGGCATTAACCAAACTGCACTGATTCAAAAAATGCGGAATTATGAATGCTGAATGCTGAATGGGCAATGCTCTACATTCAGCATTCTGCATTCTGCATTAACTTCGTTGAATCTGCGATTTCCGCATTAAAAAAACACCACCATGATCATCCTCTCCACCGCCCCTATCCTCCCCATCTTCAACCAAGCCATCGCCGACTACCACAAGTTCGATGATGTGGACCATCCTTGCGATAATCCTTACGAAAGGCTGACTATCGAATGGTACCTTTACAATAAGGTGTGGATTGACACGGTGCAGTGGCATTTGGAAGACCTCATCCGCGACCCGAACATCGACCCCGTGGAGGCCTTGGCTTTGAAACGCCGCATCGACAAGTCGAACCAAGACCGCACCGATATTGTGGAGATGGTCGATTATTACTATCAATTGCTTTTCCAAAAAGTGGAGCCGCAGCCCAACGCCACCCTCAATACGGAGAGTCCTGCTTGGGCCATCGACCGCCTTTCGATTCTACAATTGAAGATATATCACATGAAGATTGAGGTAGAACGCGCCGATGTCAGCGAGGATCACAAAGCCAAGTGTGAGGAGAAGCTGAAAGTGCTATTGGAGCAAAACGTCGACCTCTGCACCGCCATTGACCAGCTGATGGAATGCTACAAAACAGGCGAGAAAGTGATGAAGGTCTACAAGCAGATGAAGATGTATAACGACCCTGCTTTGAATCCGGTGCTTTACGGGCAGAAATCTTGACTCTTTCTACTTCTTAATCCATTTACCTGTTTCGGTTACAGTTAATGAACTACTATTATCCGAAACTACTTTCCAAATATAAATCCCGGCTGGCCAAGTATCAGTCTTAATTGTTGTAACATCTTCTGTGATTTGCTGACAGCACGCCTGCCGACCATTCATATCGAAGACCTCCACAAAACCTTTTTTTGAAGCCGTAGTGAGTTTTAGTATGTTAATTCCAGGATTAGGAAACGCTGCAACTTTATCCGTAACGACAATTTCATCTATACCGACATTACCATCAGAGTTAACCTTGAGCAAAAACAAATCATAGTGCTCGTTTATGTAATCATACGCCCCGCCTACAATAAGGCAACCGCCATCTTTGGTGGCTTGGAGGCAGTTTGCCTGAAGAAATCTCAAAGGATGGGTGTAAGATTTTTGCCATATTACATTTAAGTTCTCGTCAGTTTTAGTTAGAGTAATGTGATTAGGCGAAGAGAGAGAGTTAAAGCCATAACAACCATGGTAAATATAGTTATCGGGAGAACCATCTTTTGCCATATCAACAGCGTTGAAGGCGACAGGGCAATCCACCGTATCGTTTCCGCTGCCCACGACTAAATAGTTTTCCATATTACCTTCTAAATCAGCAGAAAAAAGAACCGTAGATCTATCTTGTCCATATATTGTACCAACGTTGGGCTGCTGCCACATCTCACTGATACGGTCGGAAAACAACAGTGTAGTATCATTGAATGGCACTACAGTTCCATTGGCAACCGACATAAGAATAAAGCTATAAATAGTATCATCTATCGTTTGATATATACGCTCGTATTCGTGAATGGTATCAAAAACAAACTCATCGTCAAAACCAAACAAGCGCATCTTTTGCGAATGATTCACGGGTGAAACAAAAGAATTTCTAAAGTCGCCGAAGCGATTGCCCTCTGGAAATTCAAAAATGGCATCTATTTGAATAGCACTACCACATTCCTCTGACTCCTCATAAAAACTCAGCAATTCACCATCCAATGCAATTCGCATATAAAGGCGATGAAAACTGTTTTGACCGTTTAAAGAAGTAGCATAAAGGAAATCACCATCATTTGTCAATAACGACCTCGACATCACAAAGCTATGATAATCTCCTGGCAGATCAACCTCTTTTATTTCTATCAAATCCAAGTCATCATCGAATCGAAGCACGAAAGGTTTAGTTATTTGACTATCCTGATGTATCACATGACCTATTCCATAAAACAAACCAGGGTTGGACGGGGCACGATACAATCCTTCTACGCCAGAATAAACAATATCATCGCCAAGTGATACACTTTTTATAATTGTACCTTCTTTGGAAATCTTTAGCAACGTGCCAGCACCTCCATAATAGTCATACGCTGCCACTATCAAACTTTCGTCATCAATTTCAATGGAAGCGCTGGCACAAAGCGATTTTTCGGTCTGTTCGTAAATATTAAAGAAGCCCTGCACTTGTGTGAATGCAGTCACATGATAGAGCAACAAACACTGCAGTAAGATTCTTTTTAACGAAATCATTATTTTGTAATTCTTTATCAATAAGATAACTCTGTATAGGTATAATTTGGTTTCGCAGTTTCATACTGGCAACAAAATGAATAGAATAATTCTGGATTAACAGAAACATAGGGCTCCAACGAACAATTCACAATAGACTTAACAACATGGCCCTGAGGCTTATATGCTTCATTACTCAAAATTTGACAGAGATTATTATAATAATACTGCATCTCGGCATACCCAATGCAATTGTTAATCACCTCACTGCCTGTTCCACACCACAAACGAAATCCATAATTATAAAAAACGTCTGGATTGCTTTCATGAAACGAATCTGAATAAATGTAATTATCAACCGAAATATCCGAGTAATACACTCTTCCATGCTCTGCTGCGAGAAAAGGACGGTTGTTCTCGTATACTTTCTTAAGCATCGTAACATGGTCATCGCCAACGCATGTTCCATCACACTTCCCAAGTTGTTCGCCAACACGCCAATTATCAGTTACGTCAAAACCTATTTTTACGCTAGAATCCGACTTCCCTCTTGTAGTTAAAACTAATTGAACATCAGCGACTTGCCTATTCTTATCATTAGCATTAATATTGCACAGTACAGAAAAAACACTTTTTCCTGGAAGTTCAACTTGATTGAAAGTGGCAAGAAGTTCATTAAAAGCGTTATTGTATGTTTCGGCTAGTTGAGACATATCAACTAAACCATCTATTAATTCCAGAGACACATGAAGAGTATCGTATCTCATCTCATCAGTCAAGTAATTGGCATCACCAAAATCAAAATTCAATAGATTGCCTAAATCACGTTGAGCCACATCAACTGTTAGGAGGTCTTCACCTTTGGCAGTCGACAATAATTTCTTCTTAAATGAAATCAAATACTCATCAATGTTTCCAAATTCAGATAGTTGAGCAACCTCCATAGTTTCTTCCTTGTCTTTCTCTTTCTTGCAACCGACAAAGCTAGTTGCAGCCATTGCAATAAAAACCGTCATTGCAAACAGCAAAGTCCATTTTTTGTTATTCGTAACATTGATTTTTAAAGTTATTTCGAATGCAAAGATATATATTTTTTTAATCACAAGCATTTTTTCTATTAATTTAAATGCAATTTCTCATTTTTCAATATATTTGCCGCACAAATATTCGCTTTTGTGAATGAACAAACTTTTAGTAATTCGCTTCTCCGCCCTGGGCGACATCGCCATGACTGTGCCTGTCGTCCACGACTTGGCTGTACAACACCCTGATTTGGAGATTACCATGCTCAGTCGCGAGATGGCGAGGCCATTGTTTGAGCAACTTCCGAAAAACGTACATTTCATGGCCGCCGACCTGAAAGGAAAGCACAAAGGCTTGCTTGGTCTCTGTCGGTTGTGGCGGGATGCCCATTTGAGCAACTACGACTACATCGCCGATTTCCACGACGTGCTGCGCACTTGGTGGTTCTGTGCCGAAGGTTGCTTGCGCTGCAAGAAAGTCGCAAAAATCGATAAAGGGCGCAAAGGCAAAAAAGCATTGACGAGGCAGAAAAACAAGGTTCTCGTCCAGCAGGCCACTTCTTTTGAGCGTTATGCCAAGGTGCTGGAACAGTTGGGCTTCCCGATTAAACCACAATTCACCAAACTCGATTATTCAGCTTTCTGCGAGAGGCAGAAAGCGGGCCATGAGACTTGGATCGGCATTGCGCCCTTCGCCAAACACACAGCCAAGGTCTATCCCATGGAGAAAATGGAGCAAGTCATCAAAGCCCTGAGCGAGAGGGAAAACACAACCGTTTTCCTTTTCGGCGGTGGCGAAGAGGAAAAACGGCAGATTGCGGAACTTTGTGCCAAGTATCCAAACGTGGAAGCCGCCCAAAGCCAGCAAGGCTTGAAAGGCGAATTGGCTTTGATGGGTCAACTCGATGTGATGCTTTCTATGGACTCCGCCAATATGCATTTGGCTTCGCTGGTTGGCACGCGGGTGGTCTCCATTTGGGGCGGAACGCATCCCTACGCAGGATTTTTGGGCTGGAACCAAAAGCCAAGCGACTGCATTCAACTTGATATGCCCTGCCGACCTTGCTCGGTGTATGGCAACAAGCCATGCTTGCGCGGCGATTATGCTTGCATGAACGGCATCACGCCCGAGCAAATCATCGAAAAGCTTGGTCCATCATGAGCACATCCCCCATCGCCGCCATATTCGACCGCATCTCGCCGAAATACGATGCGCTCAACCACTTGCTCTCGCTTAATATAGATAAGGTATGGCGAAGGAAGACTGCCTTAGAAGTGGCCAAAAGCCGTCCAAAAACCATCCTTGACCTTGCCACAGGCACGGCCGACCTTGCCATCGCCCTGGCCAAATACAATCCCCAAGCCCATATCGTCGGCATGGACATTTCCGAAAAAATGATGGAAATCGGGAAAGAAAAGGTCAAGCAACAGGGCCTTGAGAATCAAATTGAATTGCGATTGGGAGATGCTGCCTCTCTGCCTTTTGACGACAACAGTTTCGATGTCGTCACGGTGGGTTTTGGCATACGAAACTTTGAAAACAGAGAACAGGGGCTTTCCGAAATCCACAGGGTGCTGAAACCTAATGGTCATGCTGTCATTTTGGAGTTTTCCATGCCGGAAAAGCCTCCCATGAAACAACTTTACCGCTTGTATTTCAAGCATTTTCTTCCAATAATCGGAAAATGCGTTTCAAAAGATCCAAGTGCCTACACCTACTTGCCACGATCCGTTGAAGCCTTCCCAAAACCCAATGATTTTATACGGATATTGGTCGAAAACGAATTGAAAAACGGATCTGCCAAGAATCTTTCCTTCGGTATTGCGACGCTCTATTCTGCCACCAAGTGATTTGTATTCCATTTTTTCCTAATTTTGCAGCCGTTTTAACGCAATAAAAACGAACAGCTTTCGTTAAAACCATATTAAAACCATCGCATCTTGAAAAAAGCACTGAAAATACTGGCTGTCATGTTGTTGCTCACTGCAACAGTAATCCCGGCACAAGCCCAACGGAGGGCCATACGTTATCTTCCCAATTATGAAAACGAGCCGTATCATTTCGGCTTCTTGCTGGCTTACAACCAGATGATGTACACCATCAAGACGATCGAGGGCTACGAGAACATCGCCCAGCCTGCCGACTCATGGCCCAACGGTCCCTATAGCATCCCCACTACCGCATGCCTGTATGTGTACAACATCGAAACCAGACAAACGCCCGGCTTCACCGTCGGCATCATCGGCAGCAAGCGCCTCGGCCGTTATTTCGACCTACGCTTCATCCCTTCGCTGAGTTTCGCCGAACGTAAGATGCGTTACGACATCAACATCAAAGGCGTCGACGGCAGCGATAATCTGATGACCATCACCAAATCCATCGGCACCACCTTCGTTGAGTTCCCTCTCCACATCAAGTACCGTTCGAAGCGTTACAACAACATTGGAATGTATATTATTGGCGGTGTCAACCCCAAACTCGACCTGGCATCACAAAAAGACAACAAGGAAACCGATATCGATGGCAATGAATTTATAAACAACCTAGTCACCAAGCGCTTCGATTGTGCCGCTGAACTGGGTGCCGGTCTCGACATCTACAACCAATGGTTCAAAATGGGCATTGAAATCAAGATGAGCTATGGTTTCTTGAACATCATGAAGAATCCCGCATTCATCTATACGGCCCCCATCGACCAGTTACGCAACAAATTGTTCCAATTCTCAATTATCGTGGAATAATTCCATGAATTTTAAATCATTGGTTTTTAACTATTTATAATATTTTTGATAAAAACTTCAGCAAAAGCTTTGTAGGTATCGAAATTTTGTCTACTTTTGCACCGTCAAAATGACACGAAGTGGTCTCTTCGTCTAGTCTGGTCAGGACGTCAGGTTTTCATCCTGGTAACTCGGGTTCAAATCCCGGAGAGACTACAAAGAAAAATCCCTAACTGGTTCAAGGTTAGGGATTTTTGTTTGTCAAGGATGGCTTTCGTGTCAACTATGTATCAACAAGATTGAGGATGCCTCAATTCAGCTTGTAATAACTTCCAAGAATCTTAGCAAACCAGCGTGCTGGCAAAATGCGTTTCAAAAGCACCGACAGGCGTTGCTCGAATGAAGCGACAACATAGCCGTAGCAAGGGCTATCGTTTCGGACAATGTCACTGATTTTGCGGGCCAAGACTTGAGGCTTCAATCCACCCGTCTCATCATGCTCCACTTTCGTCATCGACTCGGCGTAAGTCTTATAGGCTTTAATGGCCTCCTCGTTGAAGGTTTTTTTTCTGCTGGCGGTAAAACCTGTAGAAAAATCGCCCGGGCGCACCACGACGACCTTGACGCCAAACTGCTTCGTCTCCAACCGGAGTGCTTCGCAATAGCCTTCGATGGCGAACTTGCTGGCGGAATAAAAGCCTTGGAAAGGCAGGCCCATCAAGCCGCCGATGGAACTCAATGCAATGATTTTTCCTTTGCCTTGGCTCCGCATACAGGGTAAAACAGCGGTCACAAAATTGACCACTCCCATGAAATTGGCATCCATCTGCTCCCTGATTTCCTCCTCAGTAGCAAACTCAACAGGTCCGCCAATGCCCATTCCGGCATTGTTGACCAGCACATCAATACGGCCTTCTCGGTCGATTACCTGCTGCACTGCCCCTTTTACCGCAATGCGGTCACGGACGTCCACTTTCAAGTAGTGTACCCCAGGTAAAGGCTCCACCTCACGACGCACCGTGCCATAAACGACATGGCCTTCCTCCGCCAACAGCCGTGCGGTCTCCAAGCCAAAACCTGACGATATGCCTGTGATAAGAATGACCATGATTATATAATACCAGCGTCTTTGAAGGCCTTTGTGATCTTATCCACCGCTTCGTCAACCTGTTCAAAGGTATGCGTAGCCATTAAAGCGAAACGAATCAAGACATCATTTTCGGGCACGGCAGGGGCAATCACCGGTGTGATGAACACGCCGTCTTCCAACAACCTGTTGCACAGCCAGAAAGCCTTCTCCGAATTTCTTACAAACAGAGGAATGATAGGCGTTTCGCTACGGCCGGTATCGAAACCTCTATCTTTGAATTGCTGTCGGGCATAATTGCTCACATCCCAAAGGTGTTGGATACGCTCAGGCTCATCAAGCATAATATCGATGGCCTTGCTGACCGCAGCCACATTGGAGGGCGGCATGCTGGCGCTGAAAATCAACGAACGGGCATTGTGCTTCAAGAAGTTAATCGTGTCGGAATCGGAAGCGATGAAACCGCCCAACGACCCGAACGACTTGGAGAAAGTGCCCATGATAAGGTCTACCTTGTCGGTCAAACCGAAATGGTCGGCCGTGCCACGACCTTGGTGTCCCAAAACGCCCAAGGCATGCGCATCGTCCATCATGATGTCGGCATCGTATTTCTCGGCCAAAGCCACCATTTCGGGCAAAGGAACGATATCGCCTTCCATGGAAAACACGCCATCTGCGACAATCAACTTGATGGAATCAGGATTGCATTGACGCAAACGCAATTCCAAGTTTTCCATGTCGTTATGAGCATATTTCAGCGTCTGTCCAAACGAAAGGCGACTGCCCTCGATGATGGAGGCGTGGTCAAGACGGTCGAGCAACAGGTAGTCGTTACGGCCACACAAAGCCGACACCACACCCAGATTCACTTGGAATCCCGTGCTGAAGCACACGGCTTCTTCTTTGCCTATCAAACGGGCAAGTTTTTCTTCCAGTTCAACATGGATGTCGAGGGTGCCGTTGAGGAATCGGGAGCCAGAGCAGCTGGTGCCGTATTTGTCGATGGCAGCCTTGGCAGCTTCCTTCAGACGAGGGTCGTTGGAAAGGCCCAAATAGCTGTTGGAGCCAAACATCAGCACATCCTTGCCCTTGATTTTCACTACCGTGCTTTGTTCCGATTCAATGGTCTTATAATAAGGATAGATTCCCTTTTCACGAGCAATCTGTGGCGCCCTATATTGCGCGCATCTATTTCTTAAAATGTTGGATTTCATAAAACTAACAATTTTTTGATGCTTCTAAAAAGGCGCAATTTACGGATTTTTCAACAAACACAGCATCAAAAAAGTCAAAAAAATCATATCTTTGTCGAAAATTCGCCAACAAAACCATGCAACTTCAAACTCTCATCAGCACCCAATACGACCCCTTCCTAAACCGTGCCGTGGAGCAGTATCTCACTGAACACCAAGAGAAAGGAACCGTAACCATGTATCTCTGGAAAAACCAGCAGACCGTCGTCATCGGTTACAACCAGAACCCATATTCGGAATGCAACGTACAACTGTTGCTGGATGAAGGCGGTCACCTTATGCGGCGCGGCACAGGCGGCGGTGCTGTGTACCACGATTTGGGCAACATCAACTTTTCATTTATCGCCGACAAGTCCTTGTATGACGTTCGCAAGCAACTCTCTGTCATCCAAGATGCGCTGCAGGCATACGGTTTACAGACTGAAATATCAGGCCGCAACGACCTCACCTGCCAAGGACGTAAATTCAGCGGCAATGCCTTTGCGAAAGGACAAAGAAACGACCTACACCATGGCACCATCCTCATTAAAACCAATGGCGCGATGATGCAGCGTTACCTCATCGTCGACAAGGCCAAACTGATGAAAAACGGCGTGAAGAGCGTAGCAAGCCGCGTCATCAACCTCAGCGAGATTGTTCCAGAGCTAACCTCCGAGAACATCAAGCAGCCCTTGATTTCGTCATTTGAAAAGGTTTATGGTGGCAAGGCCAACTGGCTGGATTTCGACACCTTTATTAATAATAAAGAGGTGCAAACCATCCGAGAGCATATCGCCTCTGAAGACTTTCTCTTCAGTCGTTGGAGACAGTTCAAGACCACCAAAAAGGCACAATTCCCTTGGGGCAATGTCGACATTGCCCTGCACATTGACGAGGCCAAGGCCATCATCACGGAGGCACAAATTGCCTCCGATTGCCTTGAACCCGAAACCATCCGACAAGCAGAACATCTATTGCAAGGCAGCAGCACGAAAACGATGCCGATGTATGATTCCGACAGCGAAATCATTCATGACATCATCCATTTGATTTACGGCTGAATAAAAAAGCGTATTTTTGCAGGCTGATTCGTAAAATCAAGGCCCCTGAGCCCGTCAAAGGGCCGACTTTCAAATGACGGTGCTTCGACAGGCTCAGCAACCTGCTTTAACTGAACAACTGATAACTGCAAACTATCAACTGAATGAAATACTATCTCCTCCCCTTAGGCTGCCAGATGAACTTGAGCGACACGGAGCGCGTGCGCACGGTGCTCAACGGAATGGGCTTCGTGCAAACCGAAAACGAAAACGAGGCCACCATCCTCGGCATCATCGCCTGTTCGGTGCGCCAGAAAGGCATCGACAAAGTGTACGGCCGCATCGAGAAATGGAACGCCATGAAGAACCGCCAGAACGTCATCACTTTCGTGTCGGGCTGCATCCTGCCCGCCGACCGCTTGCGTTTTCTCAAGCTCTTCGACTTGGTCTTTGCCATGAACGAATTGCCCAACTTCCCCGAAATGATCCGCCAGTACGGCATCGTCACGCCAGCCTCGTTGCGCTTTGGAGAAGAGATTGAATACCAGCCTGTTGTCAAGCCGCTGGCACCGTTATTCCACAAGGACGACAAGATCAACCCATCGGCCAACATGGACAAGTTTTGGGCCATTACGCCTACGCAGACCTCCTCTTTCGAGGCCTTCATCCCGATTCAGAACGGCTGCAACAAGTTTTGCACCTATTGCGCCGTGCCTTATACCCGTGGTCGTGAGGTGTCGCGTCCCTCGGAAGAAATCTTGGCCGAACTGAAGGATTTGGTTGAAAAAGGCTACAAGAGCATCACCTTGTTGGGACAAAACGTCAACTCATACGGCCTTGACAAGAAAGGCGAAGAAATCGACTTCGCTGAGTTGCTGCGGCGCGTGGGTGAGTTTGGCAAGGCTTCTGGCAAGGAGTTTTGGGTGTACTACACCGCACCGCATCCCCGCGACATGAAAGACGACGTGATTGAGGTGATGGCGCAATACGACTGCCTCGGCAAGCAGATCCACATCCCCATCCAGTCGGGCGACGAGAACATGCTGCAACGCATGAACCGCCACCACGACATGGCCACCTACCGCCACATCATCGAAACCATCCGCGAGAAGTTGCCGACAGCCACCATCTTCACCGACATCATCGTGGGCTTCACCCACGAGACTGAGGAGGAATTCGAGAACACGCGCAAAGCCATGGAGGAATTCAAGTATAACATGGCATTCATCGCACAATACAGTGTGCGCCCAGGCGCCGTGGCTTCCGAATGGGATGATGATGTGCCCAAGGAAGTGAAACGCCAGCGTTACCACCGCCTCACCGAGGAACTGATGAAGCACAGCCTTGTCTACAACCAGGGGCTTATCGGAAAGACCGTCAAGATGCTTGTGGAGAGCCACGACCGCAAAAACGGCTACCTCACCGGTCACACTGAAGGCAAAATCGTCATCCGCTTCGCATCAAGAGACACGAGCCTCATCGGGCAGATTGTGAATGTTAAGGTGACTTCGGCTTCGCCGTTATCTATTGAGGGAGTGTTAGTTTAGAGTTTAGAGTTTAGAGTTTAGAGTTTAGAGTTTAGAGTTTAGAGTCGATGAAGAAAGTAGCGTTCAAAACTTTAGGTTGCCGCGTCAACTTGTATGAAACCGATGCCTTGGCATCGAGATTCAAGGCGGCGGGATATGAAATTGCCGATGGCGACAACGCTGCCGATGTCTTTGTCGTGAACACTTGTACCGTCACCAACACCAGCGATCAGAAATGTCGTCAGGCCATTCATCAGATAAGGCGGAAACATCCCGAGGCCTTGATTGCTGTCACAGGCTGCATGGTCAACCATAGGAAAGAGGAATTGTTGCAATCAGGCATTGTGGATTTTGTCATCGACAATGAACGCAAGGCTGCCTTGTTCGACATCATCGACGAGCATTTCAAGACGGGCCACAGCGACCCCGAAGGCTACGACCGCGACTTGTTCAGCTACCACCCTGCCTTCGACACCTTCCACACCCGCAGCCTCATCAAAATCCACGACGGCTGCAACAACTTCTGCTCCTACTGCATTATTCCGATGGTGCGAGGGCGCTCAACAAGCCGTCCCGCCGTGGACATATATAATAATGTACGCGAAGTCGTCGCCCACGGTTTCAAAGAAATCGTACTGACGGGCGTCAACATGGGCCGCTACCAATACGAAAGCACCGACTTCGAGCAACTAGTCGAAAACATCTTGGATATCGACGGTGACTTCCGTGTCCGTGTCTCCTCTATCGAGCCAGATCAGTTCAGCGACCGCTTTTTGCAGCTCTTCCAGCACGAGAAACTCGCTCCTCACATGCACATCTGCCTGCAAAGCGGCTCTGATGATACCTTAAAACGGATGCACCGCTTCTATTCGGTGGCACAGTTCCGCGACATGTGCCAGCGCATCAAAGCCTTCCGCCCCGACTTTAACCTCACCACCGACATCATCGTGGGTTTCCCTGGCGAGACAAACCAGACTTTCAATGAAAGTTGCGACTTCGCAAAGGAAATCGGTTTCAGCCACATCCACACTTTCAAATACTCGATGCGCACTGGCACCAAAGCAGCCGTCATGCCCAACCAAGTGCCAGAAAAGGTGAAAACCGAACGTAGCGGTATCATGAGGCAAATATCGTTGGAGAACAAAATCAAGTATTTTGAATCCATGCAGGGCCAAACACAGCGCATGCTCATCGAACGCATCGATAGCAAAGGTGTTGCGAGAGGCTATGGCGAGAACTATATTCCCGTCATCCTCAGCAACTGCGATGCCGAAAAAAACACCTTTATTAATATAAAACTCGGTGAAATCCTCCATCGAGACAACGAAGAAAAGATGTTATTTGATTGCAAACCAACAAATTAAACATTTAAAAAAAAAAATTTCATCTTTTTGGGTTGGTTTTCACGAAAAAGTTGTAATTTTGCAGCCCAAAATAAAAGGAAATATACAAGCATAAGGAATAAGAGATATGGCAAATCACAAATCGTCAATCAAGAGAATCCGTCAGACAGAAAAGAGACGTTTGCACAACCGTTACTACGCTAAGAACATGCGTAACGAAGTGAAGAAATTCAGGGCTTTGACCAATAAGTCGGAAGCCGAGGGTCAACTTTCGAAGTTGTACTCCATCATCGACAAGGTCGCCAAGCGCGGTATCATCCACAAGAACAAAGCCGCCAACCTGAAGTCGAAGCTGTCGAAGTTTACGGCTAAATTGGCATAATTGGAAGTTTTATTCATACATGTTGGTGCCTCTTCTACATCGTGGAAGAGGCTTTTTTGGTTGAGATAAGCCCAAAATGCCTATCTTTACCGCCTGAAACAAGACATTATGACAGAAAAGAAATCCATCAAGGAATGGGCACCCGACGACCAGCCGCGCGAAAAGATGATGTCGAAAGGCAAGACAGCACTCAGCAATGCTGAATTGTTGGCCATACTTTTACGCATCGGCAAAGAAGGCATGTCTGCCGTGGATGTGGCACGTGCCCTCCTCGACAGCGTCAACAACGACCTTATCGCCTTATCCAACCTCACTATTGACGACTTGACACAGCACCCCGGTATCGGCGAAGCCAAAGCCATCACCATCATGGCCGCCCTCGAGCTTGGCAAACGCCGTCGTGGCGCAGAGGCCAACTTGCCTACCGAAGTGAAAGACTCGAAAGACTCCTTTGAGCGGTTTCTTCCTTACATCGACGACACGAGGCAAGAGCATTTCTTGGTCCTGTATCTCAACCAAAGCAACCACGCCCTGAAAGTGGAATGCATCAGCAATGGCGGCACCACCAATGTCATTGCCGACCCAAAAATCATCTTCAAGAAGCCCTAACCCTCAACGCCACCTGCATCGTCTTGGGACACAACCACCCCTCAGGCAACCCGCGTCCCAGCGAGGACGACCGCCTACTGACTAAGAAATTCGTCGCAGCAGGCAAGCTCTTGGACATCAACGTCATCGACCACATCATCGTTGGTAATGAACGCTATTACAGTTTCCGTGACCACGGAGAAATGACCTTCTAAACGCAAATCCCATGAAACTCGTCACCATCATAGGGGCACGGCCCCAGATCATCAAAGCCGCTGCACTGAGTCGCGCCATCCGCAACCATTATGCCGACCAAATACAGGAAGTCATCGTCCACACAGGGCAACACTACGACGACAACATGTCGCAGGTGTTCTTCGACGAGCTACACATCCCACGTCCCGACTACAACCTCCACGTCGGTTCGGCCTCCCATGGCGTGCAGACCGCCCGTATGACAGAAGGCATCGAAGACATCTTAATC
>CADAPW010000019.1 GCA_902789915.1 uncultured Bacteroidia bacterium
CAGCAATATCAGCATCGACCTCATCTATGGATTACCTACCTCCAATGCCGCACAGTGGAACAAGAATTTGGACATTTTCTTCGCCTACGGCCTGCCCCATCTCTCGGCCTATGCCCTCACCTTGGAACCCAATTCCATCCTCACCAAGCAGATCGAATTGGGGAAAGCCAGGCCCATCAGCGATGACGACGCGCTCCGTGATTATAGGATTCTTTGTAAACGCGCCAAGGAAAACGGCTTTTTGCACTATGAGATTTCAAACTACTGCCGCCGTGGGATGCACTCGAAGCACAATGCCAGCTATTGGTTCGGCACACCTTACATAGGCTTTGGGCCTTCGGCACATTCCTACGACGGGACTTCACGGCAGTGGAATGCAGCAATGGTCAGTTCTTCTTTTTCCGCGGAAAAAGAAGAACTGACTATTGAACAACGCTACGACGAATACGTCATGCTGCGCCTGCGTACGCATTGGGGCATCGACCTGAAATGGCTGAAACGCGAGATGGGCGAGCAATTCTCCTCGTATTGTGAAAAGCAAGCGCAACCTTTATTAGCCCAAGGCCGCCTCTCACAAACAAGGGAATTCCTCTACCTCACCGATGAGCAAATGCTCTTCGCCGATGGCGTGGCAGAGGAATTGTTTTGGGGATAAATGGATTTTTGCTCCCAAACCGCCAAACCTATCGTTTTCTTTCCTATTTTTGGACTCCCATAACCCCTCATAATACCTAAACTTTCAACCAACAACAGTTCAACAAATCGAAGATTCAACGAAGTTAATTAAACAATCAACAATTAAACAACCAATATGCTTAAACTCAAATCATTACTCCTCTCCGTCCTCGTGCTCATCGGCATGAACGCCATTGCACAGGACGAAAACGAACAACGTGTCGGCGCCAACTGCACCAGTATTATGGTGGGCAAGAAAGCCAGCACCGACGGATCTGTCATCACGTCCCACACCTGCGACGGCCGCTACCGCACCTGGATGCGCTGGGAAGCCGCCGCAGACCATGAAAAAGGCGAGATGTACAAGGTCTACAAAGGCACCATGCACACCGAAGATCCCTTCGACAACCGCAAGGTGGAACTGGCAGGCGAAATACCACAGGTGGAACATACCTACGCCTACCTCAACACCGCCTACCCTTGCCTCAACGAGAAACAATTGGCTATTGGCGAGACCACTTTCTCGGGTCCAGACACGCTGGTCAACAACAAAGGCATGTTCATGATTGAGGAGCTGGAGCGCGTAGCTCTCATGCGCTGCGACAACGCACGCGACGCCATCCGGCTCATCGGCAAGCTTGTCAAGGAATACGGCTACGGCGACGGCGGCGAATGCATCACCATCGCTGACAAGAACGAAGTGTGGCAGATGGAAATCCTCGGCGAAGGCCCCGACAAGGTCGGCGGCGTTTGGGCTGCCAAACGCATCCCCGACGATGAAGTGGGCGTTTCGGCCAATATCGCACGTATTGGCAAGCTGGAACGCAAAAGCAAGGACTTCTACTGCTCCGACAACTGCGAAGCCGTGGCGAAGAAATACGGCCTGTGGGACGGTGAAGGCGACTTCATTTTCTGGAAAGCCTTCCGCGCCGAATATGGCGGTGGCAAGAACTACAGTGACCGCGAGTTCTTCATCCTCAGCCAGCTGGCGCCTTCGATGAACTTCAACCGCGACATGCCTGAGCTGCCCTTCTCGGTGAAACCCGATGAGAACGTCGATGTGCGCAAGGTGATGGAACTCTTCCGCAGCACCTACGAAGGCACCGACATGGACATGACACGCAACGTGAAGATGGTGGCCAAAAAACGCACCGACGACGGCGTGGTCGAAGACACCATCATCAGTCCTGTGGCCAACCCTTGGGTGGGCAGCGCGATGATGAACACCATTAATTACTTGGCACCCGGCACTATCAACTTCCAACGCACCGTGGCCGTGGCATGGAGCAGTTACCACCACATCATCCAATGCCGCAGCTGGGTGCCCGACGAAATCGGCGCCATCTGCTGGATGTCCTGCGACAACCCGGGACAAAGCCCGCGCATCCCCATCTTCTCAGGCTCCACCACTTTACCCGATGGCTTCGACAAGTGCGGACAGCTGCGCTACCGTGAAGAAGCCTGGATTTGGCATTACCGCAAGGCCAACAAGCTCGCCACTGTGCAGTGGGGCCGCACCAAGCAGACCCTCCTTGGCACCGCCAACCGCTTCGAGCAAAAAGCCTTCGACGAAATCCCCGAAGTAGAAAACCGCGCCAAGGTGCTGATTGCCGAGGGCAGGACCAAAGAAGCCACCCAGCTCCTCAACCAATACACCTCCGACTTCGCCGCTTCGACACGACAAGCCTGGAAAGAAATGGAAAACAAGTTCTGGTATTGGTTCGGCATGGGTTTCTAATCCACGACCCTCAGACACAAAGAAAGACGGCCTGATGCACATCGGACCGTCTTTTTCTTTGTGTCATACCAAGGGCATCAGCTGAGCTGTCGCACGACGACATGGACAATCTGTCCAAGCGAGCCTCTGATAACGAGGACTGCCTCGCGTGACCCTGTCCCACTCATCGGCAAGGCTTTCACCACCACCTCGGCATTGCCCGAGCCTGCCATGGGATTACACACCAGCCACTCTTCCGTGTTGCTAATCTCCCATGACATGTTAGAGGTCAGATTAAAGTATTGCGTACCTCCTTCGCGTGTAAAAACAATCTCTTCCACGTCAACCGTTAGAATGGCGGGAATGCCTTCCTGAACCACCACCACACGTGCCAGCTCCTCGCCATTACGCATGACTCTGATATAGCCAATTCGGCTGGAATAGGTGCTATTGGTTCCCACCATCATATCTACGGTCGCATCACCCGAACCAGAGGTGTCAATTATGGTGATCCACGATGGTACTGATAGTGTCCAATTGGTATTAGAGGTGATTTCAAACATCTTAACGCCACCCTGCTGGGGAACATACAAAGTGTCGGGACTGACATTGGCCACGAGAGACTCTTCGCCAGGCTCTTGCATCACCAGGACCCTACATACCAGATTGCCAGAGACAACATTCACGGAGGCTCGGCGGCTTTCGTTGAAGACATTATGCTCGGCGGTAACCGTCACGCTGCCGTTGCCCGTGCCCTCCGAGGTCGACAGCGACAGCCAATTATCGGAAAGATCGATAATCCATTCCGCATCGCAAGCAATAGCGATTTCTTGGCTTCCGCCTTCATGGCCAAAGTTCAATGTTATCGGCGTGACTTCAAGGAAATGTGGGTCGGGAGCGGCTTCCTGGTTGATATCGACCACAAAGGTATTATCGGAATCGGTGATGAACTTGATGGCAGTCTGCCGGGACACATAAAGGGGATTTTCTGCCACCGTCAACACGACCTCGCCACTGCCCGCGCCCTCAGTGATGTCGAGAGAAATCCAATCCATCTCAGGAACAGCCACCCAAGCCTCGTCACAAGTCACAGTCATCGTCCTGACATCGCCTGTGTAAGGCACTTGGAACATATCGGGCGTGACTGAGAGGACATGCTCACCGCTCGTTCCTGACTGCCTGGCATGGAATTGTACAGAGGTGTTATCGTCACCAAAGGTGATAAAAGCCTCACGGTTGCCCATCTCAAAGAAAGGATGCATGGTCATTAGAAGTGTGTCGTCGCCACGGCCTTCCATCTTGGAACAGTCCATCCATTCGGGAAGGTTTGTCACCGTCCACATTATGTTGGCCTGCACGATGACCTGGAACGAACCACCTTCCCAATCGCCCAACATGGAGTTAGGAATAAGGGTGATGTATCCAGCAATGCCTTCCTGCTTGATGTTCAACGAAGCCGTGTTGTCCTTCGTGGTAGCCCTAACTTCGAGGCTGCGGGATTGAGCGACAGTGTTGGGTTGCACTTCAAAAGTAAGAGTGGCGTTGCCATTGCCCGAGGTTGGCGACACCGTGAGCCATTCGGCCGTTGAACCAATGGTCCAATCGCCATTCGACTTCAGTTCGGCCGTATAGGTACCTCCTTCGGCTGTAACATTCAGCGACTCGACGCCAAACGACACTTCAACGGGCTTGCGGCAACCCATCACGAAGCACGACAGTGCCGCAACAAACAAAAACAAATGTAATTTTTTCATGATAGTCTATGCTTTATATTTCACTCGATGTAATGTGAACGGGATTTCGCTTCGATTAGTATTTCATAAAGCAGAAAAGGTGCGTTTTTCAGCAACGCACCTTTTCCATTGTAGTACCAATGATGCAGTTCATCAGAAGATCTCGGTCCTATTATCCTTGATCTTGGCGAGGTTTCTCAAGGCATTGTAGACGCCACTTGCCTTATTGGTGAACTGGCTGGTCTTTTCCCTGAGGATATCAGAGTAGTCGCTGGTGGGAGCCGGTTGCTCAATTCTCACATTCTTGATGATGAATGCGCTGGAGTTGCCTGCGATGGGACCCACTTCCTCACCTTCCTTCATGCCAAGGATGGTGCCGATGATGTCGGCCTCGACACCAAAGTTGCCGAGCACACGCGAATCGAGGGTGACATCTGAAACGGTGGTCGACTCGGCACCCAACTCGGAGATCATCCTGTTCACATCGTTGCCGCAAGCCTTCATCTTCTCGACAGCAATCTCACCTTTCTTCTTATTAAGGATTTGATACTTCGACTGCTCGGCGATGGCGCTCAAAGGAGCATAGCCTTCCTTGACGATGCCTGTGAGGGCAGCCACGACGAACATGTTGTCGAGTTCGAAGATCTTCTCCGACACATCGCCTTCTTTTCTGTTCTTGTCGAAAGCCCAGCGGACAATCTCACGAGGATTGTCAATACCAGCAATCGTGGTAGTCGACTTGCTCATTCTGGGCATCGAGCGCTTGGTGAGACCTTGCTCCTCAATAGCCTGGTTGAAGGCATCGTAGGTTCTGTTCTCAATGACGAACTTGTTGGCATCGGCGAAGACGTCCTTGTAGGTCTTGGTGCTCGGGGTGATTTCGTGCTTCAGGTAAGCCAGACGAGCCTTAGGTTGAGGTTCGGTCTTGTCGGTGACCTTAATGACATGGAAGCCAAACGGGGTCTTCACCACGCCCAGGGCACCCACGGGGTTGTTGATGACGAACTCATTGAACTCGTACACCATCTGGCCATCAGTGAACCAATCCAAGTCGCCGCCCTTGCCTTTGCCTGACGGGTCGTCGGTGAATTGCTCGGCCAGTTCGGCAAACAGTTCTTCGTTCTTAGGATTGCTCTTCAGCACGTTCAGGATGCTGTCGGCCTTGGCTTGGGCATTTTCTTCGGTAAGTTTAGATTCGCTTCTGAAAGCGCCTTCATAGCCGATGAGGATATGGCTGGCCTTGAGGGAGTCGGGGCGGTTCTGTTGGTCGACGATGCGCACCAGGTTGAAGGCATCCTCATCCTCGTAGGGGCCAAACACATAACCAATGCCGTTGCCATTTTCAAAGATGGCCTTTTCGATAGCCTGAGGCACATCTTTCTGGCCCACCCAAGTGCTGTCGTAGCGCTTGTCGGAGTTGGCGTTGACATAGTTCATCACATTATCGGTGTTGACAAACTCTTCTCTCATGTCGGCCACATGCTTCAGAGCATCCTGACGATCTTCCTTAGACGGCTTGATTTCGAAGACGACATACTCAATGTCGCGTCTTTCGTCCGTCTCATAACGGTACTTATTCTCTTCATAGAAAGCCTTGTTGTCGGCATCGGTGACAACCACCGTCGAATCCGGAATGGAGGCATAACGCAGCACGATGACATCGGCTGTGGCTTTCGTATTTTTGTTCTGGTAATATTTCTCAGCCAAGGCGGTGGGAAGCATATAGGAAGCTTTCACCAGGTTGCTGAACTTGGTATCCAGACGGTCCTTCTTCATCTCCTTCTCAAAGCTGAGCCAACGGTCGTAATATTCGGCCGGAAGCTGGTCAAGGTTCTGAAGGTAGTCCAACACACGTTCCTTGTTATAGGTGCCGTCAGGATCGCTGAAGCTTTGCACCATCCATTGATGCGGGTGTTCGCCCGTCATTTGGTCGTAAAGCTCCTCAGGAGTAATGCCTATACCTGCAGCCTCGTATTCCTTGGTCATGAGGTTGTCCTTAATCATTTCTTCCAGCGTGTTGTTGTAAATGCTGTAAGTCTCGGCGGAAGAAAGGTTGTTGTTGTTGGTTTGGGCCTTTCTGTTCTCAAGGTTCTTGTCCTTAAGTTGCTCAAAGTCCCTCACCGAAATCTTTTCACCATCAACCGTAGCAACGACGGGGCCGGTGCTTCTTCCCTGACTTTGGAAAAGGTCTTGCAAGACAAACGCTAACAATGCAATACCGATGATTGCGATCAACAATCCAGAATGTCTTCTGATTTTTTCAATTGCTGCCATAATTCAAATACTTCTATTTTTATTACTATTAAACTTCAATTTTGAGCGTGCAAATTTAGTAAAGATTTCAACGCGAGGGATTAAATGTTTAATTTTTATTTTTCAAAAATCGGGCATCGCACGATTGCGAGGAGATATAAATTTGATAATCAACTATTTATCATCTACTTTTAATTCCACTTCATCCAGTTTCATGTTGGAGGCTTTCAGAATTTTGACCCGATATTTGCCCACAGTTAATTCTTCGCCCTGCCCAGGTATGCTTTCGCAATAGTGGAGAATCATGCCGGCCAGGGTCTCGTAATCGTCACTAACAGGCAGGTCGAGCTTGTAGGTGTCGTTGAGATAATCGATTTCTAGTCGAGCCGAGAAAACGAAGGTGTTGTCGTCGATGACGCGTTCCTCCTCTTCCTCCACATCGTATTCGTCGTCAATCTCGCCGAAAATCTCCTCCACCACATCCTCCATGGTGACGATACCTGCCGTACCGCCAAACTCATCGACGACGGCGGCCACGCCCTGCCGTTTTTGGATGAAATGCTTAAGCAGACGATCGGCGGTGTAGGTTTCGGGGAAGAAGTCGATGGTGCGCACCAAATCCTCCATGGTCACGTCCAAATGCTCGGCGATAGCGCGCACCACATCATTGAGGTGCACATAGCCCACGATGTCATCGATGCTCTCGCCTATCACGATGAGCTTGGAATGTTTGGTTTCCTCAAAGCGTGCCTTGACCGCATCGATGCTGTCAGTGATTTTCACGGACTCAATCTCATTGCGCGGCCCCATGCACTCACGGAGCTTCACCGAGCGAAACTCCATCACATTTTGGAACAGCTGTATTTCTTGTTGCATGTCTTCATCGGCTTCCTCGGGGTCGGCATATTCAGCGATGTAGTCGTTCAAGTCGACGGTGCTGAACTTGTATTCCTCCCTATCCACCTTCAGGTGCAGAATATGGCGGATGATGAACTCCGAGATGCCTGTGTAAACCAAAATCAACGGATAAAGTAGGCAATAGCAGACGAAGGTCGGGAAAGCGAAAAACGACAGGATGACATTGGGGTTGATGCGGAACAGCATCTTGGGCAGGAACTCGCCCGCCAGCAGCACCAACAAGGTGGCAAGGATGGTCTTCACCAGCAGCACCATGAAGTCGTTGTCAAGTGAGATGGCCTGCAGCCAATGGTTGACGGGCGCATCCAAAATCTGCGCCATGCTCATGCCGTAAATGATGAGGGCGATGTTGTTGCCCAGCAGCAACGAGGTGATGAAGCGCGACTGGTTCTTGTAAAACAGGCTGATGATTTTGGCGGAGAAGGTGTTTTTCGTCAGTTCCACCTCCAGTTGAAGGCGGTTGATACTGTTGAAAGCAATCTCCAAGCCCGAGCAGAGGGCCGAAAAAAACAAGGTTATCGCTACGACAATCCAGCTATTCATGGCTCATTCCTCCTCGTCAACGTCGAGCAAGGCGCTGCCCGAATACATAGTATATTCCGTAAAGTCCTCGCGTGCCACTAGGCTATCGGCCTCGATTTGCTTGTCGGGTGTGACAATCTTCACATGCGAGCGCGTATAAATCATCTTCAAGTCCTGATACCAAAAGAGCTTGTCGGAATACATGGTCTCATCGCTGCCAAAGTTCTTCACGACGACATTGCCTTGTGCCTCGATAAGTTTCTGCTTGCCATAACTCTTGCCGTAGTCGGCATGGAGTTCAGTGGTTTGCTTTTTGTGATCGAACATGTACACATCGAAGCCCAGCGGAAATTCCATGATGTCGTCGTCGTTCTCCACACGCACCATGCGTGGCGTATGAAGTTCAAGGCTGATGAAGCCCGAGTCGCTGCGATAGAAAACAACGCTGTCAGCGATGACGCCCGACAGCGTGTCGTCCGATCCCATCTCCATCACCACGGCATCGGGGTTTGAACACGAAAACAACATCACAGCCATTATGGCTGTGATGTTGAGTGTGAGTCCTATTTTCAGTAGGCGTTTCAATTACTTCTTCGCTCTGATGGTCGTCGTTTCGCCGATCCAGCCACCCACTTGGAAGCTCTGTCCTTCGTTGTAGTCGTTGAAGAAGATTTTTTCCATCGTCGGGAAGGCGGCACTGTAGGCGCGAATCAAGGCGTTGGCTTTTTCGGCGCAGGAGGGGTCAAGTTGCTTGGCCTTGATGCACTTGTCGACAGCAGCCCAGTACACGGCACCGCTTTCGATTTCACCGCTGAACTGCTTGGAGCTTCCGGCATAGAGCATACCGATGAGGAGGTAAGGCTCGCCGTTGGTCGGGTCAACCTGGGCAGCTCTTCTGTAGATGTCACGAGCGCGCGACAGGCTACCCATGTTCTCATAGCACATGCCCAAGTTACGGTATGCACGATACTTACGGTCGTTGTTGTCGGTCTTGGTGGCCTGCTCAAAGAAGGTGGCAGCATCGCTGTACTTCTTATCCTTGAAGAACTTGATACCCAAGCTGTAGGAAGCCTCCGGGCTAGGCTCCAGTTCGTTGAGTCTGACGGCAGCATCGAGGAAGAGCTTCGAATCCGTGCAGTCCTTCTTATCGAGGATGGTGGTGATTCGCTTGAGGAGCACCACGTCGTCCGGCGTCTCGGCCATCTTGGCAGCAAACACCTTGATCAGGTCGTCGCAGGAAGCGTATGGCTGGAACAAGTTGTCGAGGTTGTTCTTCACACCTTTATTAATCATGATGGTCTTCTCGTTCTTTTCAATCTGCTTGTCAAAACCAGCCACGGCTTCGGCGTCACCAGCGGCTTCAGCATCTTCCTTGGCCTGCACCAACTCCGTTTCCGTCTCGGCCAGAGCGCTGATGTTGTTATCCACCACTTCGGAAAGCTCCTGATATACGTTGATGATCGTCATCTTCTCGGCCTTGTCGTTGTTCACCATGTCGATGGTGGCCTTGAAGTAAGCGTCGATGTAGGCACCCTGCAGCTGTGAGGCATCCAGTTCGACGGCGTTCTTCAACACGTTGTAGGCTTCTTCGTAGCGGTTTTTATTGTAAGTGTAGATGAGAAGGCCTTTTCTACCCATGATGCTGGCCACTTGCGACTTGCCCGTCTTCGGGTCGACGGAGAAGTATTGAGCGCGGGCATCCATCAACATGCCGAGCGTGTCGATGTAGGCATCCTTCTGGGCGGGATTGGTGCGGATGAAGTACTCCATGATCTTCTCACCGTTGGTGTAGGTGTACTGGCTGGCGCGAGGGCAGTTGAGGAACACCTCTCTCCATGCGGTCACCATTTCCATGCTAATGGACTCGGGGGCGAACTTGGCGGCCTCCCATTGCTTGTAGTACTCGCGGTAGGTGGAAAGGTTGGTCACGCAAGCCACGCTATCGGCTCCGTACTTCGATTCCTTTACCTCTTGGGCTGAAACGCTCATTGCCATTCCGATCATGACGGCAATCAACACAAATCTTTTAGTTTTCATCTCTCTCTTTATTTTTAGGGTTTAACTTGTTTATGCTTTCTTCAAATATCGTTCCAAAACATAAAACGGCACGAAATCATCTGTATTTTCGCTTCATGAACCAGTGCTCAAACACGGAGACGCCAACGTTCACCTTGAAATAACGCTCTTGTATCAGACCGCCTTCGCGCGTGCCGTATTGTCCACCTTCCAGGGCCAGGTTAACCTTCGACAAGGTCTTGGGCAAGGGGAAAGAAGCGCCCACATTCACGCCAAACTTGTTGATGCTATGGTTCTCACCGTCGCTGCCCAACAGGTTGATGAAGCCATGTTCATAAAAACCTCCGATGCGGTACGACATCTTCCTAAAATAGCCTGAGATGTTCGAATGGCTGGGCGTAAACTCGAACCCCAACGAGGCGCTCCACGAGTCTTGCAAGGGATCGGTGACTCCTTCGCGTGCAAATTTCGACCACTGCATCCAGTTGAAGTCGGCGGCGATGGTCCACTGCTCGTTTTTCTGCAAGGCTACGCCGAAGCCAACACCCTGAGGCATCTTCGTCTTGGTCACCGTGGTGTTGTTCACCAAGGTGTCAATGATATATTCTATCTCGGTTTCATCATCCGCCTCGATGGAGCGGACAAACAGGGTTTGCTTTCCTCTCAACCTGACGGGCTGCGTATAGGTCAAGCCGAGGCTCAGTTTCATATCGTTACCCAGATTGGCATCGAAGAGCAAGCCGTAGTCGAACATGAAAGAGCTGACCATCAAGTCGAGATTACGGCGTGTGCCAATCATATACAACGAGTCGGGGAAATAGAGCGTGGTCTCAGTTTTAGTGTTGCCAAACACATAGTAGGCATTGGCGCCAATGGCGAAATGCTTGCCTAATTTGAAGGCGGTGCCAATATATGCCTGGTTCAATCCTCCCGTACCTTTGAAACGCGTAGCATAACTGCCGACATCGGGGTTGTTACCGTCCACGATCATGGTGTAGGCTGTAGTGCTGAAAGGCTGCACGCCGAGGGCCAATTTCCACCACGAGGTGAGGCCGAAAGCCATAGCGACATAGTCGAACGAGGCATTGGCAGAACGTTCAGAAAGGGTGGCGGTGCTGTAGGCTGCCGTCTTGAAGTAGATACCAGCGTCGAAAAGGAAGGCCAGCGAGTCGATTTTAGCGTAGGACGCAGGGTTCTCGCTATTAATCATGCCAATGCCAAACATGGCATTGGAGGTGCCGCCCATACCCTTCAGCCTGACATTCATGGATTTGTCCCTCACCTGTCCAACTCCAAACAGGGAATATGGCGAATCCGCATCTGCCTGGGCGAAGACATCAGTCCCCCACCATGCCAACAATGCGGCTACCAAAATGCTTTTCAAGAAAGTAGTTCTCATATTAATATGATAAATGTCTTGTGCACGCTCTACCCCTGGCCACCTTCCCCTCCAATGGGGAACCGAAGGGGGTCTAGGGGGGTTAGAGCGTGCAAATATCCGATTTTTTAACTCGTTGAGCAAGTTTTTATTGTTACAATTGCTGGATAATTATTTTATTTGATTGATTATCAACGATAAACAAATCAAAAAATAAAAAAATATCAAATTTTGAAGATTTTTTCTTGCCGATACGGAATTTTGTCGTATTTTTGCAGCCGCAATACGGAGGTACCGTAGCTCAGTTGGTAGAGCAGAGGACTGAAAATCCTCGTGTCACTGGTTCGATTCCCGTCGGTACCACCCTCAGTAGAGACGCAAAATGTTGCGTCTCTTTTTTTTGTGTCGTTTTTGAAGCACAGTATAGAGACACAAGATGTTGCGTCTCTACAACAGGAAACGAAAAAAGCACCTCCCTTTCGGGAAGTGCTTTTATGTAACCTACCAAAATATCAATGGTAATTTTTCAGATCCTTAGCGCTATTACCAATAATCGTATTGGGTTTGATCTTCTTGTTGGTATTACTATTAACGACTTCGTATTCGTCATCGTTCATGTCAGTAACAACCACCCTGTAGCCATGGCTCAAAGCCAAAGGACGGAGGACGAAGAAGAATCGGCTAGGATTGTTGGCATCTTGTGAAAGAGCGAAACCTTCAGAGCCAAAGGTCAAAGTGACATGGTCACCGGCATTGGTAACATTGTATCCAATCTCATCCTTATAATTGGCAATCTCCGCAGCAGTGGCAGCCGGATTGGCCGGATTATAAGCCTCGCAAAGAGCAACCAAACCTTCAGTGGTCACTTTATCCACCTTCAGGTTCACATCACCAGTCAGATTGAAATGCTTGTCATAAACCGTGATGGATTTAATCACCCACGGCTCGTTGGACTTGGTGTCGTAATACTTAAGGGAAAGGATACCGCAGATGTTCTGGAAGTTGAAATCGGCATCGGTGATGTTTTGAACATTGTCCACTTTAGCAGCCATATAAAGATCACCTTTTGAAATCGCGGGTTTGCCATTGACTTCACGATAGACCTGCTCTTCTCTAAGCGTAAACGTGGCTCTGTTCTCATTGGACAAGTTGGGGGTCACGGTTTCGGCAGGATAGAAGCCATAGAACGAACCCTTGGTCTGCACAGCCATATTACCAACTGCTTCGAATATGACGTGTTGTCCAGTAGAAGTAGCAGAATAATCAGCGCATTCAGAATTTGAAGGAGTCGACGAGATGTTGAAAAGCTTAACAACGTCGCCCTGTTCAAAATTCATATAGTATGCATCGTCAATGTAGGCCTTACTGCCATCATCTTCAACGACAAATTGTTGAGTAGCGCCATTGAAAGAGACAGCTTTTTGGTCCGATTTTTTACATGAAGTAAACGCCAAGGCTACAACAGCCATCAGGCAAAACACTTTTACGAATTGTTTCATTATTGTTTCCTTTCTAATTATTGTTTTTCTATTGTTATTCACCGCCTTCACCGCCATCATTCACTTGGCCACCGTGACCCTGAGTGTAGTTAGAAGCCATCAGCACGGCAGGCATCTGAATTTCAATCATTTCAGCCATAGGAGCTTCGTAAGTTTTGTTCATCTTTTTCATTTTTCGTCGTTTTTAATTGTTTGATTTATTGATAATTAATTTATTTCGAATCTTCTTTTCATACATTTTTGACCGTGCAAAAGTAATAAAATAATTCGATACACAAGAAAAAAAACTTCTTTTTTGAAGATTAATCCAATTAATTAAACATCATCCCTTCGCACAGCCTTGGGCAATGCTTGCCTCATCGAGGCGCGCATTTCCCTAAAAGCCTCCGAGGGGAATATGCGGAAACGGTAGAAGAAGTCGACGAAAACACCCAAAAACGAATGGATTTTTCGTAACATCTTACGCTTTGGGCGATGTAGTTTGAACCTGCTGTTACGTCTGAAGTTGCCCATTTCCATCACATTGCGGTAAAGGCGTTGCGCCGTGCGATGGCATGAAGCATCATAAAATGGCATTTCGGATTCGGGAAGCCCGAGTTGTTCCACCATTAAACAACCGAAAGTCTGCCAAGGCTTGATCAACTGCATGGAAGTGAGCCATTGGCGCAGTTTGCCGAGGTCGAGTTGACCGTGATAGGCATGGAGCGTCATGGCCATATCGGAGATTTGCCTCCAACCTATGCCCGTGGTCAGGAAATGATGCCAAGCGTGATAGAAGGTGAAAAACACCATGAACTCTTTGGAAGGGAGAGTAATGGCGAGACCTTCATAATCAACACATTGCGTATCGCCAAACAACCCATCACGCTCAATGGCGGCATAGATCTTGGCTACTTTGGGGTCATTCACATCGGCACTGACACGGTGTATCTCCATAGGATAGTTGCCAAACTCAATGTTGTAATGGTGGCCAGAATCCACTTCCTCACCCCAGTTGTAGCCACCAGGTAAGGTGCGCAATAAATTGCAGGCCTCATGGAAATTGTCAAGCCCGACAAAAAGGTCAATGTCGCCGAACTGCCTTAGGCTGGGATTGGGATACAGCATGGCCAGACCGAAACCCTTGAGTAGCAACGGCTCGATGCCGTGCTGACGCAGCAAACTTACCGCCGAAGCCAAAATCTGCTTGAGACGGAGCTGGTTGAGCAAGTTGTTGCGCATTATCACTTTCATTTTGCCCAGATCGGCCTCCGACGGGCTGTTATCGGCAGTCATCTTCGAAGCCACGCCACACAGCAAAGCCTGATTGGCATGGTGCTTGGCCAGGCGCATCACTGCGTCCCAGTCAATGGGGCCTTCGATGGCGACTGGAGTATCCCACAGCGCTGAACGAAGCAAGGCAAAATAATGGCTTTCGGAAGGGGTCATGATGCATTAATATAAATAAGAATAGCTTGACAGAGACATGACTTGGCAAATCTCTACGGCAGGGTTTATTCCTCGATGAGATGGGCTTCTTTCCACGTTTGCAGCAACATTGCCACGTCTTTTTCAGCTGTTTCGCGAGCCACATCGTATTCATCCAATAGGATTTGTGTCAGCATCGCGGCATCAAATTCCTTGTCTTCCACAGCTTTCCAAAGAAAAGCCGCCGTTTCATTCAGCGACACCATCTGGCTGGCGTCCGAAGCCTCAAGCCCTTCCGCGACAAGAATGTATTCTTTGCCCAAAGAGCGTAACCTATAGCCTTTTTTGATTTTCATATCTTATTTCTTTACTGTTGTTTGCGAATATACTTATTCCATTTTCTATCGATTTTCAGCAGGTATCGCCTTAGCGGCAGTGCATGTCGCCACAGCCACGCCTTTCTCGGTTTGCAGCACCTGCCACCAGGCTTGATGATCTGAACCACCGTTCCCAACACTTCCGACATTCCTACCTCCTCGGTACCCTGCAAGTTGCCGTCTCCCATCAAGGTGAGTCTTGACCCATTGATAACATAGACCCGATGAAGAATCAAATTATTTCTATACACCACCAGCACAATATCCCCCACGCCTACCGTCTCTTCCTTTCTAACCAGCACTTTGTCCTGTCCCCCTCGGATAAAAGGTGTCATGCTGATACCCATTGGGGCAAATTGCACCACCTTGCCCTCTTTGAGTTTTTTCAAAAAGGCCTCGTTTTGCAATTCGTTCATTTCCATCACTGGGCTACTGTTTTATGGCAAAGCCATGCGGCCTCAGCATTAGGCAGACAGTCAAGGGCAAAACACGGCACAGAACTGACGACTTTTTCGTTGGTGGCATGCAGTCCGTCAGCCATTTCCTTGATAAAGCGATAGCCGGAGAACGACACATACATGGCCGCATAGGCTTCCACTAACGACAACCTGCGAATGGCGTTCTTCTTGGCCTGATGCAAGTTGACGATGGCACCAACAGGCACGTCAACATTATGGTAACAAGGCGTCTTTCCGCTCCAAGGCGAGCCAAAGACACGCACCTCGCCATCGTCCATGACACGCATGACAGGGTTGTCGTCGTTCAGCAACGAGCATCCCTCTATATTATTGATCCACAACTGGCTATGCGTACTCTTTCCCGTACCGCTTTTCCCTAAAAACACATAACCTTTGCCGTCCTTCATCGTCACCGAAGCGTGCATTAGCAGGGTGTTCTTTCGTGCCGTGGCAAAAGCGTACATCAGCATCAGCACCGTACCCAACGAAAAATGCATGCTGCCCAACACACGGAACCTAGCCTTCGTAAAGGCCTTGTCGGTCAACAGGAAAACCCGTACAGGAGCCTCCATGACCGGAGCGATTTCCATCAGCCATTCATCATTGCACTCGTACAACTCAATACGGGGCATATCAGGGCCTTCACAGCTGACCTTAACCATTTGTTTTCCAGACGTATCTGGCATGACATCAAGCAATTCAGCAGTAAAGAGGCAACCGCTCGGGTCCTCACAGTCAAAAGGCTCGTATGAATACATCTCATTCCAAGCCACATCGTTGTCAGGCATGACAACGGAGAACTTGTGACCCGCCACACAATACGTTTTCTTCATCAGATAAAAATTTGTGCAAAGATAGTTATTTTCTTGATAATACCGGACAATAAATTGAAATACAAGTCGTATTCATCTTTAAAAGTGTACCTTTGCACGAAATTTCATGATTTATGGTGAAAAAACAAAAAAATGGCAGCGGTGTTTCGACCCTTCGACAAGCTCAAGGCTCAACAACCGCCAAGAGCTTCAAAATGCGCAATATAATAATGGCTATTCTAACAGGCGGTTTGCTCACGGCTGCATGGCCCACTTGGGGCATCGCCCCACTGGCCTTCATCGGTTTTGTGCCTCTGCTGCTGCTTGAAAACCGCGCCGCACAAGGCGAAAAAATGAGACTGTTCTGGCTCTCCTATCTCGCCTTCCTCATCTGGAACGTGGCCACGACATGGTGGATATGGAACGCCACCCCCGCCGCCATCGCCGCCTGGGTGCTGAACGCCCTCTTCATGACCATCGTGTTCATCGCATTCCACCTCACGAAGAAAAAAGTGTACAACAAGCCTTTAGGTAATCTTATCCTCATCCCCTACTGGCTCGCCTTCGAATACCTCACCTACCTCTGGGCCATCAAATGGCCCTGGCTTAACCTTGGCAATGTGTTTTCCAGCCGTGTAGAATGGATACAATGGTACGAATACACGGGCGTGGTCGGTGGATCGCTTTGGATTCTCTTGGTCAACATCTTGATTACCAACATCATTCTACATTTCAAGTCGAGGGAGACGAAGCCACTCTTTATTAATATAGGCGTCGAAGCAGTAATGCTTCTTGTGCCCATCACCCTCAGCTCGCATGTCTACAAGCACTACGAAGACCAAGGCGAAGACACGGAGGTCATCGTCGTGCAACAAAACTGCGACCCCTGGAATGAGCAATTCGACAACCAGTTTTACGACCAGGTCATACAAAACAACATCAACTTGTCGTTGCCTTTGGTCACGCCCAACACACGGTTTGTGGTCAGCAGCGAGTCGGCCATACAAGAAGGCATCTGGCTACATGAAATCGACAAATCGAAGGCACTCAACACCTTACATGATTACATAATACGCTTCCCTCAGATGGCCTTCGTCATCGGTGGCACCACCTACGAATGGGTCCCCAAGGGCATGGAAGACGACTTCCCGGCACGGCCTGCGGGAAACAACCATTACTACTATTGTCACAACTCGGCCCTACTCATCGACACGGTGAACATGCAGCATCGCAACAAGTCGCAGCTCACGCCTGGCGTGGAGGCTATCCCCGAATGGATGGGCTTCCTGAAAAACTTCAGCATCACCATGGGCATCGCCCGTGGCACCTTGAAGACCGACCCCGAAGCGAAAGTAATGACCTTTGGCAAGCACAAAGTAGGTGCCGCCATCTGCTACGAGAGTGCCTTTGGAGAATATGTCAGCACGTTCTGCAAGAAGGGGGCCGACCTGCTCTTCGTCATCACCAACGACGGCTGGTGGGGCGACACGCCAGGTTACAAGCAACATTTCGAGTTTTCCAAGCTACGTGCCATCGAAAATCGCCGCTGCATCGCCCGCTCAGCCAACACGGGGCGCTCGGGATTCTTCAACCAACGTGGCGACGTGCTCCAACAGACCAAATATTGGGAACCCGATGCCATACGTGCGACACTAAAAGCCAATGACAAGGTGACCTTCTACGCCAAGCATGGCGACTACCTCAGCCGCATTGCGGTCTATCTGACTTTCGTAGGACTCATCGCTTGGATAGCGTTTAGCATCATCCGTTGGAACCAAGCAGGCTATAGGCCTGCCAAATCCAAGAAGTCCAAGAAGAAATGAGTGACATGAGGCTTTCGTTGGGTCCTTTCCAAGGCATCACGGATGCACCGTTCCGCAATGTCTTCAAGCGGCATTTCGGTGGCATCGACAAGTTCTACACGCCTTTTTTCACTGGCATACACAAAGAAGAACACGCCAAGAACCTGCAAGGCGAGGAAATCGACCCGCG